>JACQEF010000246.1 GCA_016200745.1 Chloroflexota bacterium
CGGCGCCGCCAATCCTGCCGCTTCGCCGAAGACCCGCGACCCTCGCGCGATCGTCTCGTGGAGCTTGGTCAGTTCGCGGCAGACCGCGCCCGGCCGCTCGGGGCCGCAGGCCGTTGCGAGGTCGGCGAGGGTTGCGCCGACCCGGCCGGGTGCCTCGTACAGGACGGTCCCCCGGTCGTCGGCCGCTACCCGAGCCAGGCGCTCGCGGCGCTCGCGGCCGCCGCGCGGCAGGAACCCCTCGAACGACCAGCGCGGACCGATCACGCCCGAGCCGACCACCGCCGCCAGCACGGCTGATGCGCCCGGGATCGGCACGACCGTGCCGCCGGCGGCGGCCCAGGCCGACACCAGCTCGCCACCGGGGTCGCTGACACCCGGGGTACCGGCGTCGGTCACGATCGCGAGGTCCTCGCCGGACCGGAGGTGGTCGAGCAGCGCGGTCGCTCGGCCCGGACCGCTTCGGGCGTGGTAGCTGGTCGTCCGCGTCGTGATCCCGTGGCGCGCCAGCAGGCGATGGGTGTGCCGGGTGTCCTCGGCGGCGATCAGCGGCACGGCCCGGAGGATCTCGAGCGCGCGAAGGGTGACGTCTCCGAGGTTCCCGATCGGCGTGGCGACGACGTACAGCGTGCCGCCGCGCCCGGCCCCCTCCCCCGTCCCCGCCGGCGGAGGCCCCGTCGCCGCGCTCACCCGCGAGCCGAGCCCGGACGCCGCCGCGGGTAGAGGTAGTCGACTCCGGTCGTCCGAGGCCCGAGCTTGGCGATCGGCGGCATCTGCCGCTTGAATTCGGCCCCGGCGACCATCCGGTCGACCCGCGCGATCATCGCCGGCTCGAACCCGAGCGCGACCATTTCGTCGTCCGAGCGGCGCTTGTCGATGCGCCAGAACAGGAGGCGATCCAGCGTCGGGTAGTCGAACCCGCCCTCGGCCTCGTCGGTCTGGCCAGGCCACAGATCGGCGCTGGGAGCCTTGCGCACGATCGCGTCCGGCACGCCGACCGCGACGGCCAGCTGGCGGACCTGGCTCTTGTACAGGTCGCCGATCGGGTTGAACGCGCAGGCCGAATCGCCGAACAGCGTCGTATACCCGATCAGCGTCTCGGTCTTGTTGCCCGTGCCGACGACGAGCCCGCTGCGCACGACGGACCGGTCGTACAGGACGGCCATCCGCATCCGCGCCGCGAAGTTGCCGCGACGCAGCGGGCTGGCGGGTTCGGTTTCGCTCCGCAGCGCCCCCGGCGCCCCGTCCGTCCCGTAGTAGCCGTCGACCATAGCGGTGATCTCGACCAGCTCGCTCGAGCAGCCGAGTGCCGATACGACGGTCTCGGCATCGGCCCGCGATGCCGGGGACGACGCGCGATACGGCAAGAGGACCGCATGGAGCCGATCCGCGCCGATCGCCTCGGCGACGAGGTAGGCGACGAGCGCGGAGTCGATCCCGCCCGACAGCCCGACCACGGTCTGCTCGAAGCCGGCCTGGCGGAGCTGGCTGCGGATGAACTCGGCGATCACCCGGCGCGCCACGTCCGTGTCGATCGCGAGCTCGGCAGGCAGCTCGAACGGGGCGTCCGTCATCGCATCCTCTCGTCATGCGGCGAGACGGCCACCGCCTCGGTGCTCGCAATCTCCGGCACGGCCACGTCGAAGCCGGGCCGCGCGCCGGGCTCGGCCGTCGCATCGTCGGCCATGCCGGAGCGCTCGGCGATGATCCGCGACAGCTCGCGGACGTTGAGCTCGGGGCGCTCGTCGCGCAGCAGGGGCAGCGCGATCCGCTCGCGACGGACATCCTCGAGGGCCACGTCGACCACGAACAGGCCCTCGTCATAGAGCGGGGCGCCGAACAGGAGGTGGCCCGACGGGGCGATCACCTCGGAGCCTCCCCAGAACGAGATCGATTCGTCGACCCCGACGCGGTTGCAGAAGACGACGAACGACGTGGTCAGCTGGGCGTACGTCCGCATCAGGGTTCGCCACGAGGTGGCCGTGCCGAGCCCGACCTCGTTGGTCGCCGCGAGGTCGCGTCCCGGCGACGACGAGACGTTGATCAGGATCTGCGCGCCGTCCAGGGCCAGGAGCTGCGGCAGCGCCAGGTGCCAGAAGTCCTCGCAGATCCCGATCCCGATCCTCACCCCCAGCCGCGATGGCACCGCGCGCACGCCGTCGCCCTGGGCGAAGAACCGGCGTTCGTCGAACAGCCCGTAGGTCGGCAGGAAGAGCTTCCGATGGACGTGCCGGAGCTCACCGTCCTCGAACAGGCCGGCCGCGATGGTTGGCGTCGAGCGCGCCGAGCCGCGGCGCGATCTGGCCGAGGGCGATTCGCAGCGGTTTCACGCGCAGGAGCATACGCGACAGGCCTCGTCGCGGGCTGGCGATCGGGTTCCGTGGGTGCTAGGCTTCCGGGCACCCGCGCCGCCCTTGGCGTGCGCGGTCGCGCTCCGCCCCCGAAGGCCCGAATTGGGAGGCAAGACGGACCGGGCGAGGGGCTCAAGAGGAGGAGTTGGGAGTATGACCCGATCACCCAAGTGGTCGCCACGGATCGCGGTGCTCGCCACGACGGCTGCGCTCGTCTTCGGAGCCTGCGGCGGCAGCACTGCCTCGACCGCGCCCAGCGCTGCGCCGGCCAGCGAAACGCCGGCCAGCGAGGCGCCGGCCTCGGCCTCCGC
>JACQEF010000245.1 GCA_016200745.1 Chloroflexota bacterium
CGACAACATGTGCATGCAGCTCGTGCAGAAGCCCGAGCTCTACGACGTCCTGGTGCTGCCAAACCTGTACGGCGACATCATCAGCGACCTGTGCGCCGGGCTGGTCGGCGGCCTGGGCGTGGCGCCGGGCGCGAACATCGGGACCGACGCGGCCGTGTTCGAGCCGGTTCACGGGTCGGCCCCCAAGTACGCCGGCCTGGACAAGGCCAACCCGACGGCCCTGATCCTGTCTGCCGCCCTGATGCTCCGCCACCTCGGCCATCCTGAGCAGGCGACCCGGGTCGAGACTGCCGTCCGCGACGTGATCGCCGAGGGCCGGACCGTCACCTACGACATGGGCGGCACGACCGGCACGGCCGGGTTCGCCGACGCAGTCATCGCGAGGCTCGGCGCCTGATGCTGCTTCGCTACCGCGGCGGAATCGGGATGCTCGCCTGGGCGTTCCACCGGATCTCGGGCGTCGCGATCTGGGCGTTCGTGCTGCTGCACGTCATCGACATCTACCTCGTCGGGGGCAACCCGAAGGCCTACGACGAGCTGCTGGCGATCTACGCGAGCCCGATCGGGCGCGTGCTCGAGGCGCTGCTGGGGGCGGCGCTCCTGTACCACGCCCTCAACGGGCTGCGGATCATCGTCATGGACTTCTGGCCGGCGCTGACCCGCTACCACCGCCAGATGTGGCTGACCAACTGGGTGATCTTCGCGGTCCTGGGCGCGATCGTCTCGTACTTCATCTTCAAGCCACTGTGGGGCGGTTGAGATGAGCCGATCGGCATACCGGCGGGCCAAGCCGCAGGGTGGCGGGTTCGAGCTGGCGGTCTGGTACCTGATGCGCCTGACCGGCGTCGCGCTGTTCGTCCTGGCGCTGACCCACTACCTGATCCTGCACGTGCTGTACGACCCGGCGCTCCAGGACGCCGACTGGATCACCACGGTCCGCTGGAGCAGCCTGTTCTGGCGGGCGTTCGACTGGACCCTGCTGATGATGGTCCTGTTCCACGCGTTCATGGGCGTTCGGACCGTGATCGGCGACTACGCCCACGGCGGTCTCCGAACGGCCCTGACGATGGCCCTCTACCTGATGGCGATCGGGTTGTTCGTGATGGGCACGGTCGTCGTGCTGACCCTCCCCAAAGTCGTCCCGGCGGGCTGACCGGCATGCGGATCGACCACGACGCCCTGATCGTGGGAGCCGGCGGGGCGGGACTCTGGGCGGCGGTCGAGCTCGCCCGTGCCGGCGTCGACGCCGCGGTCCTCACCAAGCTCTATCCGACGCGGTCCCACACCGGTGCCGCCCAGGGTGGAGTCTGCGCCGCCCTCGGGAACCTCGAGGAGGACCACTGGGAGTGGCACATGTTCGACACGATCAAGGGCGGTGACTACCTCACCGACCAGGACGTGGCCGAGGTGCTGGCCCGCGAGGCGATCGAGACCGTGATCGAGCTCGAGCACATGGGCCTCCCGTTCAACCGGACGTCCGAGGGCAAGATCGACCAGCGCCGGTTCGGCGGGCACACCCGCAACTTCGGGGAGGGGCCCGTCCGGCGGGCCTGCTTCGCCGCGGACCGGACCGGCCACATGATCCTGCAGACGCTCTACCAGCAGGCGATCAAGTACGGGGTCAAGTTCTACGACGAGTACCACGTGGTCGACCTGCTGTCCGAGGGCGGCGACCTGGGGTCCGGCGGTCGATCGGCTGGCGTCGTGGCCTACCGGATCGCCGACGGGGAGCTCCACACGTTCCGCTCGAAAGCGGTGCTGCTCGCCACCGGCGGGTTCGGGCGGATGTTCCGGATCACGTCGAACGCCTGGAGCCTGACCGGCGACGGCGTGTCGCTGGCGTACCGCCACGGCGTCCCGATGGAGGACATGGAGTTCTACCAGTTCCACCCGACCGGGATCGTGGGGCTCGGGATCCTGCTGTCGGAGGCGGCCCGCGGCGAGGGCGGCTACCTCCTCGACAACGACGGCCACCGGTTCATGGACCGCTACGCGCCCAAGCTGATGGAGCTGGCCCCGCGCGACATGGTCAGCCGGGCGATGTACCAGGAGATCCGGGCGGGGCGGGGGATCGACGGCAAGGACTACGTCTACCTCGACCTGCGCCATCTCGGCCGCAAGCTGATCGAGGAGAAGCTGCCGGATATCACCGAGTTCGCCCGGGTCTACCAGGGGGTAGAGCCGATCACCGAGCCCGTGCCGGTCCAGCCCACGGCCCACTACGCGATGGGCGGCATCCCGACCGACATCACGACCCGGGTGATCCGGGACGCGGCAAACACCGTTGTTCCCGGGCTGTACGCCGCCGGCGAATGCGCCTGCGTGAGCGTCCACGGGGCGAACCGGCTGGGGACCAACTCGCTCGTCGATCTGCTCGTGTTCGGTCGCCGGGCGGGGCGCCAGATGGCCGCCGACATCGGCGGCGTCGGGTTCGCCGACCTGCCGGCGAACGCCGAGGACGCGGTTCGCGACGAGATCGAAGCGCTTCGGGGCCGCCGGACCGGCGAGAGCACCGCGCACATCCGGCGGGACCTGGCGGACGTGATGATGGACAACGTCGGGGTCTACCGCGACGAGGCCCTGCTGACCGAGGCCCTGCGCAAGGTGCGAGCCCTCGCCGAGCGCTACACGCGCGCCTCCGTGGAGGACAAGGGCAAGACCTTCAACACCGACCTGCTTGAGGCACGCGAGGTGGGCTACCTGCTCGATTGCGCCGAGACGACCGTTGTGTCGGCGCTCGCCCGCAAGGAGAGCCGCGGCGCCCATGCCCGCGAGGACTACCCCGAGCGCGACGACGTCACCTTCCTGACCCACACGCTGGCCACGCGAACCGACGGCGGACCCAGGCTCTCGTACAAGCCGGTGACCATCACCCGCTTCGAACCGAAGCCCCGCGTCTACTGAGCCAGGCTGGACGAGCATGCAGGTCGACCTCCGAATCCTCCGCTTCGACCCCGAGCGGGACGAGCGTCCGCACTGGGAGTCGTACTCGGTCGAGGCCGACCCGAAGCTCGATCGCGTGCTGGACCTGCTGCATCGCGTCAAGTGGGAGCAGGACGGCACGCTGACCTTCCGGCGATCCTGTGCCCACGGCGTGTGCGGCTCCGACGCGATGCTCATCAACGGCCGCAACCGGCTGGCCTGCAAGCTCCGGGTGGAGCAGCTCGGGACTCGCCGGATCACGGTCGCGCCCTTGCCCGGGCTGCCGGTGGTCAAGGACCTCGTCGTCGACATGGACGGGTTCTTCGACAAGCTGCGCAGCGTCCAGCCGTTCCTGATCAACGAAGGCCCGCCGCCGGAGCGCGAGCGGCTCCAGTCGCCGGCCGACCGCGCGGTCTACGACGACACGACGAAGTGCATCCTGTGCGCGGCCTGCACGACGTCGTGCCCATCGTTCTGGGCGCAGCCGTCGTATGTCGGGCCGGCGGCCATCGTGGCGGCCCACCGGTTCATCTTCGACACGCGCGACCAGGGTGGTGACGAGCGGCTCGAGATCCTGGCCGACAAGGACGGGGTCTGGCGCTGCCGGACGATCTTCAACTGCACGGACGCCTGTCCGCGCGGGATCAGGATCACCCAGGCCATTCTCGAGGTCAGCGCGGCGATCGTGGAGCGAGGGGTCTGAGCGAGCCGCTCTTTCCAGAGCTCGAGGTCGTCCCCGCCACGCGCGAGCGCGGACCCGGGTTCCTGATCCGGACCGACGGCGCCGCCCGAGGCAATCCCGGCCCGGCCTCGCTCGGCGCGGCCCTGTTCGACCTGCGGCGGTCCGACGCCCGCGACCCCCGGGCGACCCCCGACGCCTCGATCTCGGAGTACCTGGGGATCCAGACCAACAACGTGGCCGAGTACACCGGGACCATGCGCGCGCTGGCCCTGGCGCGGGAGCTCGGCGCTCGCGAGGTCGAGCTGCTCCTGGATTCGAAGCTGATCGTCGAGCAGCTCACCGGTCGCTGGCGGGTGAAGGACGTCAAGCTGATCCCGCTCTGGACGGCCTGCCGCCGGACGCTCGCGGGCTTCGACCGGTGGAGCGCCGGCCACGTGCCGCGCGCCCAGAATTCGGTCGCGGATTCGCTGGCGAACCAGGCCATCGACCGGGTGTCGGCTGGGGGGCCGGCCGTGGTGGTGACGCGGCCGGCGATCCGTGGCTGACGCGGGCCCTCGCCGTGGCCGTGGCGGGTCGGCCCAACTGGGCGTTGGGACACGTCGGCTAGACTGGGATCGTCAACGGGGCGGTCGGATGGTCGCGCGCCGGCGAGGGAGACCTCGGCGGCGTGAGGAAAGTCCGAGCTCCTCAGCGCAGGGTGGCGGGTAACGCCCGCCCGCCGCAAGGCGAGGACCAGTGCCACAGTGACGATGCCGGCCGACGGCACAGCCGCCGGCCGGAGTGAAACGGGCAAACTCCACCCGGAGCAAGGCCAAATAGGAGGGCGCAACCCGCGAGCGGCCAACCGCCGGCTGGGGAGAGGCGCGCTGCCCAGCCCTCGGGTCGGCCGCAAGAGCCGTCGGGTGACCGGCGGCCACAGATGGATGACCATCCCTGCCGGTGCGAGCCGGTGGGACAGAACTCGGCTTACAGACCGCCCCGCTGACATTCGACGGCTCGCTGGGCGGGCCATGCGCGCGTTGTCGGCTCCGGGCGTTCGCTCACGCACTCCAGCGTGCGCTCGCTCGCGTCCTCGCCTCCGCCTTCGCCTGACCCGCCGAGCCAGCCGTCGGGTTGCGGCAGACCGGCCGAGTCGGCCGCCGAGCTCCGTCGCTGCTGCGCAGCCGGCCTGGTTCAGTCCTCGTCGGGGCGGAAGATGTGGGGGGCCGTGCAGGCGTTGCAGATCGGGGAGGCCGCGTCGAGGTCGCCGAGGGGGATCGGGACTTTCCGATCCGGGTAGAGGCACTCCACGTCGTAGACCCGCTCGTTGTCGACCTTGACGTTGATCAGGCGACGAAACGTGCAGCGCTTGATCCGGTGGGGCGCCAGGTGAAAGGCGTCGGGCTGCTGCGGGATGACCGGGAGTGGCAGGGCCATGAGCTGCGTGTCGTGCCTCGGCGACGGCGTTTGAGCGATCGGAACGATCGATGGGGCCGGAGCCTAGCATCGGCCGCAAGGCCACGGCAACACACGAAAGGTACTAGACTCCGCGCCGTTCCACTCATGCCAGGGAGGGTGCGTGCCCGACGATTCGGCTGACGGCAAGGCTGGCCGGCCGGATTCGGTCGAGCCACGAAGCCGCTCCAACCGGACGGTGACGCCGGCGATCGCCGCCGCCCTCGTCGTTCTGGCCGCCTCCTTCGCGTTGTCGGTCGCCTTCGTGCTGGCCAACGGCGGGCTCGACCTGCCCACCGCGCAGCGATCCTCGAGCTCGGCCGGCGCGGTGGCCGGCGGTCACGTCGCAAGCCCGACTCCCGTGCCGACCGCGGTCGCGGAGGCGAGCGTGGCGCCACCGGGCGGCAGCTACGCGCCATCCCCGGCGACGACCACGCCGGCACCCACGCCCGAGGCGACGCCGGCGCTCGCCGTCACGCCCAAGCCGTCGTCGAACCGGTACGACCTGCTCACGGCGTGTCCGGACCAGGCCGGCTGCTGGGTCTATGTCGTCCGCGACGGCGACAACCTGTTCAGCATCGCGAGGTACTTCGGCGTGCCCCTCGCCGTGGTCGAGGAGCGCAACCCGTGGACGAGGACCACCCAGCTCGTCGCGGGCCAGAAGCTGCTCCTGCCGCCGCCGACCCGCTAGCCATGCGCTCCGGGCCGGGCGGATCGCGCCCCGATCGCCACCGGCGGGCGAGCGACCCGGCCTGACCGCGCACCGGGACCGGCGACCCGACCTCAGTGCCGCCGGTCCCCGGGCGCCCGTCGAGCAACGACGGCCATCGCCTCCGCGAAATCGACCTTGACGGGGTCGAATCGCGCGGTAGAATGCAGTGAAGTGGCACAAAGTGGTGAGAAGTGGGGAATCCCCGCGCCAGGGACCCACGCGATCGCTCCACCAATCCCGCCACCGGCACAGGGGTAGACCCGACAGGTGTTCACCGGCGAGTACCGGCACACGGTGGACGGCAAGGGACGGCTCGCCGTGCCCGTCAAGTTCCGTGCACAGCTCGATCCCGGATCGATGGTCTCGGGCTGGCTCGACGACTGTCTGGCGATCCATCCCAAGGCCGGCTGGGATGCCCTGGCCGCGAAGGTCGCGGCGCTCCCGATCACCGACCCGCAATCCCGCCGCTTCCAGCGGTTCGTCTTCTCGCAGGCCGTGGAGGCCGAGATGGACCGCCAGGGGCGGCTGCTGCTCCCTGCCTTCCTGCGCGAGTCGATCGGTCTCGGCACCGATGCCGTGGTCGTCGGCTCGCGGGACCACGCGGAGATCTGGGCACCCGACCGGTGGGACGCCTACCGGCGGGCGCTCGACGACCCGCAGGAGCTGGCCAAGGCCTTCGAAGGGCTGGGCATCTAGCTCCGACCACATGCGCTTCCAGGATCCGCTCGGGATCCGATTCGTCCGGGATGGAGGAACGATGTACGAAGGGCACCTGCCGGTGCTGGTGGAGGAGGTCCTCGAGATGCTCGCACCTGCTCCCGGCAGCCTTCACATCGACGCCACCCTTGGCGGCGGTGGGCACACCGAGCGGATTCTGGAGGCGGCCAATCCCGATGGCCGCCTCCTCGGTCTCGATGCCGACCCGGCCGCGATCGCCCGGGTCGAGGCTCGCCTGCGCCCGCGTTTCGGCGATCGCCTCGTGCTTCGCCAGGCCAACTTCCGGGAGCTCGATCCCGTCGCGCGGGCCGCAGGCTTCGATGCCGTCGCCGGGTGCCTGTTCGACCTCGGCCTGTCCAGCTTCCAACTCGCCGACCGCGACCGCGGGTTCGGGTTCCGGACCGGTGGCCCGCTCGACATGCGATTCGACGCCTCCCGTGGCGTCCCCGCGTCCGACCTCCTCGCGACCCTCGACGTCGACGAGCTGGCGGCGCTCTTCCGCCGCTACGGCGAAGAGCCGAAGGCCGGCCGGATCGCCCGGGCGATCGTCGATGCCCGCCGGGTCGCCCCGATCGCGAGCGCCGAGGAGCTGGCCGCCCTGATCGAGCGGGTCCTGCCGCCCAATCCGCGACTGCCACGGCGGACCCATCCCGCGACGCGCGTCTTCCAGGCGCTCCGGATCGCCGTCAACGAAGAGCTCGACGCCCTCGAGGCCGGGCTCCATGCCGCGGTCGACCTGCTCCGCCCGGGCGGCCGCCTGGTCGTGCTCAGCTATCACTCGCTCGAGGACCGGATCGTCAAGCGGTTCTTCCAGGCCGAGCGCCGCGGGTGCGTCTGCCCGCCCGAGGTGCCCGTCTGCGTCTGCGGTCGCGACCCGCGGCTGCGCCTCGTCACGCGCCGGTCGGTGACGCCGACCCCCGCCGAGGTCGTCGCCAACCCCCGCGCTCGGAGCGCTCGCCTGCGGGCCGCCGAGCGACTCGCCGCCTAGGCCACGTCGTCACAGGAAGGGAGGAGTCTCGTGAGCAAACGCCACCAGTCCAGCCGTCGCAAGACCTACGGCCGCCGCCAGCATGAAGTGCGCGAACGGCAGGACCGCGGCCAGCACCTCGAAGGCTTCGACTTCGAGTTGACCGACTGGAGTGCCGCAGCCCCGGCCGATCCGTTCGCGTTCCTCGATCCGCGGAACCCGCGCGTTCGATACGCGCTGGACTGACGGATGGCCGTCTACGAGGGCGCACGCCCGCGCACCGTCCTGCTCCCGCGCCGCCCGCAGGTCGCCGAGACGCCGGCGCTCGGCCGGCGTCGCGTGCGTGGAGCGGTGCGGTCTGGCCGGCGGACCAGCCGGCTCGGGCTGATCCTCGGGTCGATCGTCGTCGTCTTCATGCTCGCCTTCTTCTCACTGGCACAGCAGGTCCGGGTGTCGGCCACGGGGCTCGACATCGGCCGCCTGTCGCTCGACCGGCAGCGGATCGACGCGCAGGCCGAGGATGTCCGCTCTGACCTCAACCGGCTGGGCCGCGAACCGGCGATCCGCAAGATGGCCATCGACGACGGACTCGGCCAGCTCGCCGAACCGATCGTCCTGCCGGCCCGCTAGGCGATCGACCGACCGATGCCGGGACGGACCGATTCGCGCGCGCGCCTGCTCCTCCTCCTGTGCCTCTTCGTGGTGGGGGCGCTGGCGCTTGGAACCCGGGCCGCGTACTGGCAGGTCCTGGATCGCGACCGGCTGGTTGCCGAGGCGGCCGGCCAGACCACGGTCACCGTCGACACGCCGAGCCAGCGAGGCGACATCTTCGACCGGACCGGTACGGTGGTCCTGGCGACGACGGTCCAGCGCGAGCGCCTCGTCGCGGCGCCGGACCAGCTGACCCCCGACCAGCGTCGCGCGACCGTCGCGGAGCTGACCAGGTTGCTCGGCCTGGACGACGCGGCGGCCATCGCGCTGCGCGACAAGCTCGCGTCGAAGAGCCGCTACCTCGTGATCCAGCACGGGATCGACCGCCAGCTGGGAGACCGGATCCAGAGCGCGATCGACAACGACCAGGTGTTCGGCCTCGCGCTCGAGCAGGAACCGGAACGGGTCTACCCGCAGCCGGGTGGCGGACCGGGCACGACCCTCGCCGCGCACCTGCTGGGCTTCGTCAATCGCGACGGCGTCGGCCAGTACGGTGTCGAGCAGCAGTACCAGGCCACCCTGGGCGGCTCGCCCCGGATCGTGGTCGCCCAGCGCGATCCAGCCGGGCGGCCGATGCTCGAGAGCGCCGACGTGACGAGCGCGGGCGCGCCCGGGACCGACCTTCGCCTGACCATCGACGCCGGGCTCCAGCTCAGCGTCGAGCAGGAGCTCCTGGCGGCCTGGATCGCCGACAAGGCCAAGCGGGTCTCGGCGGTCGTGATGGACCCGTACACCGGCGATGTGTATGCGATGGCCAGCTATCCGTCGTTCGACGCCAACGACTTCAAGGCGATCGCCGCGACCGACCCCTCGCGCTTCATCAACCCGCTGGTGGCGAGCGTCTACGAGCCTGGCTCGGTGTTCAAGATGATGACCGCCGCCGCGGCGCTCGAGGCGGGCACGGTCACGCCGTCCACGATGGTCAAGGACACCGGCACGCTCAAGCTCGACGGCGGCCGGACCAAGATCGACGACGCCGACCGCAAGGGCAAGGGCTGGATGACGTTCCAGGATGGTGTCGCCTACTCGCGCAACGTGGTCGCCGCAAAGGTGGCGCTCGGGCTCGGCAAGAGCACGAAGGCGTCGGCCGCCACGCTGTATGACATGTGGACCCGTCTCGGCTACGGCAAGCCGACCGGAATCGACGTCGCCGGCGAGGTGTCGGGCATCGTCCGTGATCCGGCGATCACGCCATGGCGCGAGATCGACCTCGCCAACGGGGCGTTCGGGCAGGGGGTCGCGGTCACCCCGATCCAGCTGGCCAGTGCGTACGCCACGGAGATGAACGGCGGATTCCAGGTTCGTCCCCACGTCGTGAAGGGGATCGGCAACAGCGACGTGCCGATCGCGCCCGGGCCGCAGCTGCTCAGCAGCTCGCTGTCAAGCACGCTCGTCAAGATGATGCAGCGCGTGATCGCCATCGTGCCCTACTACCACGACCGGACGATCGTTCCCGGCTACGACGTCGGCGGCAAGACAGGCACGGCGCAGATCTGGGATCCGAAGGCGAACAAGGGGCGCGGCGCCTGGAAACGCAACCTGTTCAACTACTCGTTCGTCGGCTTCATCGCCCGCGATGCCGGAATCCCCGACCTTGTCGTGGCGATCCAGATCGAGGAAGGAACGCCCACGATCGCGCGGGTCGGCCAGCTCGAGTTGCCGGTGATGTCGTTCGAGCTCTTCCGGCGGATCGCCACCGACGGGATCACGACCCCGGACCTGCTCGCCGACCGCCCGCCCAGGCCCATGCCGCCAGCCGTCCTCTCCGATCGGTGACGGCGCCCTGTGCGACACTGGCTCCCGTGACCGACGCCGACCCGTCGACCTTGGCACCGAGGGCGACGGCTTCGCCCTCGCTCGGCCCCGACGATCTCGCCCGCCTCGCGGGCGGGCGGCTCCTCGCCCGATCCGATCGGCCTATCCGCGGAGCGGCCGTCGACTCGCGCCTGGTCAAGCCGGACGAGCTGTTCGTGGCCCTCCCGGGCGAGCGGACCGACGGCCACGAGTTCATCGGCGAGGCGATCGCCCGGGGGGCGACCGGGCTGCTGGTGACCCGGCCCGTCCCGGATCCGGTTGTCCTGGGAGACGTCACGGTGGTCCGGGTCGCGGACGCGCTGGCCGCGCTCGGCGCGGTCGCCGCGGGCTGGCGGCGACGGTTCCGTCTGCTGGTCGTGGGCGTGACCGGGAGCATCGCCAAGACGTCCACCAAGGAGGCGATCGCTGCGGTCCTCGCCAGCCGGTTCACGACGTTGCGCAGCGAGGGCAACCAGAACAACGAGATCGGGCTGCCGCTGACGCTGCTGCGGCTCGGCCCCGAGCACGAGGCGGCGGTCCTGGAGATGGGCATGTACGTCGGCGGCGAGATCGCCGAGCTCGCGCGGATGGCGGCGCCGGAGATCGGTGTCGTCACCGCCGTCCAGCCGGTACACCTCGAGCGGATCGGCTCGCTTCGGGCGATCGAGGCCGCGAAGGGCGAGCTCCTCGAGGCCCTGCCACCCGACGGACGGGCGATCCTCAACGAGGACGACGCGATCGTCCGCCGGATGGGCAACCGGTCGGTCGCGCGATCGACGACCTACGGCTTCTCCCGTGCCGCGGATGTCGGCGCCGAGGCGGTCGAGTCGGCGGGGCTCGACGGCATGCGCTTCGTCCTGCGGACGGATTCCGGTCGTCGCCCGGTCGCCATCCCGACGCTGGGACGCCTGTCGGTCCACAACGCGCTCGCCGGCGCGGCCGTGGGCCAGATCGCGGGC
>JACQEF010000225.1 GCA_016200745.1 Chloroflexota bacterium
CCCAAGGTGATGCCAGTTGCCCACGATGGCGTCAGGCCAGGGGTCCGTCGCACCGAGTCCCGCTCTGGAGATCCCTGGTTCGACGGCCTCGAGCGCGCGGAGAGCCAGCTCTAGTCCGCGACGATACGTCCGCTCCTCGGCGTCACCCACGCGCCAGTGGATCCGGACTCTCGGGACGCCGAGTGCATCTCGCTCGTTTGCCAACTCCACGCGATTGTCGGGATCCGGGACTTGCTCAGTCGCGGCCGTCAACTCGAGGTAGCGGCGAAGGCGTGGCGGACCAGCCAGGGCACCGAGCGCGCTGAGCGCGGCTCGATCGGGTCGTCGCAGGGCGGTCGCGACGTCGGCGACACGCACGCGGGTCTCCCCGCCACCGCCGTCCTGGAAGTACGGACTCTCGCGCCACGGGGTGCGCAATGCAATAGCCAGGCGGCGCACCGCATTCCAGGTTGGGTCCACCTGGCCCAGGTAGCCGAACTGCAGGTTCGCATGCCACGCCAGCAACTCCTCTCGACGGACGAGCTCAGGCGTGAGGCTCACCCGAAGGAAGCGGAGTGTTCCGGCCGCACCTCCGCCGACCAGGCGGCCGAGCGGCGTATCGCCTGCCCTGATCCGGTATCGGGTGGCGGCCCGGGGGTGCTCCATGAAGTAGCGCCCGACACAGTCGTGGCCGTTGCCGATTCCTGCCCTGTGGACCCGATTCGAGGCAAGCAGCAGACGAGCGTTCTCGACACCTCCGGCCGCGAGTACGTAGGCTCGTGCCTTGACGGTGATCTTGCCACCACCCGGAGGGCTCACGGTGAGGTGATCGATGGCGCGACCGCCATCCATCACCGCAATCTGGGTTACCGGAGCATGGAGATGGACCCTGATGTTGGCAGCAGCGGCGAGCGTGCGGCGATATGCGCTGCCGAAGCGAATCGGCCGACTGAAGTGCAGCAGTGTTGGCGCCAGAGCCTCGGCCGGCATGGGCCACGCGCGCAGCCGTCCCTCGTACTCCGCTTGGCCGGACCGCTGATCCTCTGGGCTGACACCGCACATCGCGAGTGCGTCACCAAGGAACGGATCGAGCGTATTGCCCGGGAAGGGCCAGCCGTCCCCGGGCACCCACGGCCGCACCTCCATGGCGGTGGCATCGAGGGGCGTGCAGATGCCGCCCCACGACTGGCTGGACCCGCCGAGCATTCGGATCCGGGTCTCATGAAGTGGGTAATAGGGCTGGCCGACCGTTGAGCCACGCGCCAGCTCCTGATTTGCCGGCTCGAAGGTCAGCCCGCCACTCTCGAGGAGGACGACGCCGATCGATGGCCGCTGCCCCAGTCGAAGGGCCAGCGAGATCCCGGCCGGACCGCTGCCAACGATCGCCACGTCAGCACGAATCTCGGTGCCGTCCCGCGGCGCACGGTCTGCAAGGATCATGGCGCGGAAGGGACGCGCAGGCCGGCGAACAGATCGTCCTCCGGGGCCTGAGGAGACAGCCGCGCGGAGCGGAGCGAGAAGTCCTCGGTCGGAGTGATGCGGGCCCGCTGGCCTGGCGTGAAAGCGAACAACACGTTGTCGGGCGCCATCTGCGAGCGAAATTCGCGAAGCGCGCGATCCCGGGCCGCGAGCCACGGGCGCACGTCGACTCGCGCCGTGGTGACCCCCTGCGTGGCTGCCACGCGACTACGTTCCCGCTCGTGGGATGGCTGCCAAGCCCGTGCGGCCCGGAGCAACAACGGCACGGCTCGCACGACGCCGCCATCGCGGACGAGTCGGCGCAGTTTCTCCAGCCGGCCGTACTGGACGACCGATTCGTAGAGCTTGTCCGGTACCCACGTGACTACGGCGTCGGGACCGAACAGCTGATTTGCGTAGGCGTCGGGGTCGCCTGCTCGGTCAAACGCGAGGCGGGTGACGAGCGCGGCGCGGACGTGGTCGGGATGCCCGTCACCTCCGACCTCATTGTGGGTGATCAGGACCTGGGGTTTCACCTCTCGGATGATTCGCACCAAACGACCCACCGCCTCCCCGACGTCAGCCTGACAGAATGACTCCCGGTTCTCGTTTTCGCCCGAGCCAAGCATCCCTGAATCTCGGTAGCCGAGCCAGCGATGTTCGATCTGACCGAGCCTGGCGAGGGCCCGATCCAGTTCGGCCATCCGCAGCGCACCGACGTCGGCCCGGTTCGCCGGCGTATTCAAGGCCGGGTCAACGATCTGCCCGAGCTCGCCGCGGGTGCCGGTCACGACCAGGATGCGCACGCCCTCGGCGGCATACCGCGCCAGCGCCCCGCCAGCGTGAAATGTCTCGTCGTCGGGGTGGCCGTGAACACACAGCAGACAGAGCTGCGAGGACACCTCTCGATGATAAGGCGCGCGAGACGGGGTTTCCTGCCGACAACGACGAGGGCGACGTTCCCGCGCATGATCGTCGACAAGCGGATCGCGGCTCTGATGACTGGCCAGGTTCGTTGTTGGTCGTGCGTCGGCGAGCTCGTGACTTCCCGGACGGGCTGGTTGGGGCCCGTTCGGCTGACGTACAGTGCGCTTCGGCGCCGGGTCGGGTCGTCTCATCGGCCAGCGCCAGCGATCAGGTGAGGGTGTGCCGATGCTCCAGCTGTTCCTGTTCCTGCACGTGATGGGCGCGATCGCGGTCTTCGGGCCGACGTTCGTCTTCCCGGTGATCGCGAGCCAGGCGCAGAAGAGCCCGCAGAACGGGCCGTTCGCGGCGGCGCTCAGCGACTACATCGAGCGGCGCATCGTCCTGCCGGGCGCCGTCGTCCAGGGGATCAGCGGGGTCGCCCTGATCCTCATCCTGGGTGCGGACCTGACGAGCGCGTCGTACCGCTGGCTGATCGGCGGGATCGTCCTGTACCTGATCGCGATCCTGTTCGCGGCCTTCGTCCAGGCGCCGGCGGCCGAGAAGATGGTCCGCCTCACGCGTGGTGGTCCCCCGCCCGGACCGCCGCCGGCCGGCGCCCCGGCGGGCCCGCCACCCGAGGTCCTGGCGACCGCGCGGAAGCTCCAGCGTGGCGGCATGCTGCTGACGGTTTTGATCGTGGCGATCGTCATCCTGATGGTGACCAAGCCCGGCTACTAGGCCCCGACCGGTCGGGAGGGCAGGCAGGCGCGGCCGAAGCGACCCTCCCAAGCGGGCCGAAGGGCTCTTGCGCGGTCGACTCGAGGGGCCGG
>JACQEF010000242.1:0-5181 GCA_016200745.1 Chloroflexota bacterium
GGCGCCATCTCGAGCGCCGAGGCCACGATCGACGCCATCGAGGCGCGGACCGCCGCGGGGATCGTCGTCTACACCCAGGACAGCGGAACGTACGACCTCACGACCGACGCGACGCGGGCCAAGGCGGCGGCCCTGATCGACCAGTGGGGCGTGGGGCGGGCCGGCTTCGACGACGGCCTCGCGATCTTCTTCGACCTCGATCCGACCCTCCGGCACGGCCAGGTCCAGCTGTACGCCGGGCCCGGGTTCGAGGCGGCCTACCTCTCGAACGAGGAGCGCCAGGCCATTTTCGACAGCGACATGCTCCCGTACCTGCGGTCGGCCGATTTCGACGGCGCGCTGGCGATCGCCCTCCGGAAGATCGATGGCGCGGCGACCCCGGAGCATGCGGCGAGCCTCCAGACCGCACGCCAGGTCAACGCGGTGGTCGGACTGGTCGGCGCGCCGATCGTCCTGCTCGCCCTGGTGGGCTGGGCGTTCTTCCACTGGCGCCGCTTCGGCAAGGACCCCGTCTACCTCGACGATCCGTCGATCCTGATGCCGGCCCCGCCGCCCGAGCTGACCGCCGCGGCCGGGGCGATGGTGATGGACGGCGGAACCTCCCGGCGTGCGCTGACCACGGCGGTGCTCGACCTGGCCAGCCGTGGCCTGATCGCGTTCCGTCAGGAGGAGAGCGGCCTGCTCGGCCGCCACAAGAAGGTCGGCATCGATGTGGCGCCGGCGCGCGGTAACGCCGACGCCGAGGCCCAGCAGGCACGCAACGCGCGGCGCCCCATCGGACCCGCCGAGGAGCTTGCGCTCCGGGATCTCCGCTCGATTGGCGGGACCTCCGAGGGCTCGTACATCGAGCCCGATGACGTCGTCAAGTTCGGCGAGAAGGTCGCCGCCTTCGACCGCGCCCTCGAGAGCCACGTCGTGGGCCGTGGCTGGTTCGCCCAGCGGCCGAGCAAGGTCGTCCTGGCGTGGGTGGCGCGCGGCGTGGTGGCGATCGTCATCGCCTCGGTCGCGCTGGTCGCCGGGCTGTCGATCCCCATGTCGGGCCTGACGCTGATCGGTGCGGCCGGGATCGTCGGCGGCGTCGTGGTTCTGCTGTTCGCCCGGAGCATGCCCGCAGTCACGATGTCCGGCGCGATGATCCGGGCCATGCTGGCCGCCTACCGGCGCACGCTCCAGAAGACGATGGCCCAGGCACGGTCCATGGACCAGGTCGTGAGCGAGTCCGGGCTCGCCTGGCTCGAAACGCCCGACCAGGCGATCGTCTGGGGAACCGCGCTCGGGCTGCAGAGCGAGATCGAAGTTGTCCTGAACCGCAGCCTCGAAGACGTCCGGAGCGGGCAGACCGGAGGCGTCGTCCCGTGGTTCCCGGTCTGGTATCAGGGCTCGGGCGGCCATTCACTCGCCGGCGCGACTGCCGCCGGAAGCGGCGCCGGCCTCTTCTCAAACTCGGGCATTCCCGACATCGGCGGGATGATGTCGTCACTCGGCAGCATCGGCAACTCGCCTGCCTCGTCGGGCGGCGGCGGGGGGTTCTCGGGCGGCGGCTCGGGCGGCGGAGGCGGTGGAGCGGGCGGCGGCTTCTAGGAGCCCGACGGACATGCCGTTGCGCTCAGCGCAAGGAACGAGCCGAGACTTGCGTCAACTGCACGGACCGTCGCGGGCTGGCCAAGAGAGGTCCTCCGGCGCGCGTCTGATGCAAGGATCGCGACACTCGGCCACTCGATCGGTCGCTGCCGTGCGGCTGATGCAAGGGATCGACGAGATTCGGCGGCCCCTCCAGCCGCGGCCGACACAACGTGCATTTGATGCCAGCCCACGGTTCGCGATGCCAGCCCACGGTTCGCGGCAGAACCTGCCGACTCCCGGTCAGATACCGAACAGCTCCCGGCAGGCGTCCAGCCCTTCGATCGTGACCGGCGGCCGCGACCTGGCCCGCCAGCCGGCCGCGGTCATCCTGAAGAGCTGGGTCTCACGCGCGATCCCCCGCGGGGCGAGCAACCCTCGCCCGTTCTCCTCGTAGCCGAGCTTGCGTGAGACGCAGTTCGAGGCCGTGTTGTCGAGGAAGGCCGAGCTGTCGGCCCGTTCCGCTCCCAGGCCATCGAATGCGAACGCCAGCACGGCCGCTCGCATCTCGGTGCCGAGACCCCGCCCCTGGAACGGACGCCCGAGCCACGAGCCGGTGTTGACCGTTCGGAAGACGCCGAACTGGTCGGCATGGACCGACTGGCTCCCGATCGGCTGGCCCTCCAGCTCGATCATCAGGTTCAGCCCCCACGACTCGGGGGACCAGCGGGCCCAGGTGTCCCAATGGTGACGCAGGAACCCGCGCTCGAACGCGGGACTGGGAAGGATCGACCAGGCGACGCCAAAGGGCATCTCCCCGTCCGGGTGGATGCCGGCCTTCGCCACGGCCATGAGCCGCAGGAGGTCGGCCTCGGTCGGCAGCCGCATCACCAGCCGCTCGCTGCGGATCCGCAGCCCGAACAGCGGCCACGCGTCGGCGAGGGTGACGACGTCGGCGGTCATGGGCGCCCGACGGTACACTCCGCCCATGGGTGCTGTCGAGACCATGGAAGAGTTCTTCGAGAAGCTGAACGGCGGTGATCGCGAAGCCGCGGTCGCGCTGATGGACGAGAAGACCGAGATGCGGGTGCATGTCGGCGACAGCGTCCAGACCCTGCGCGGCGTCGAGCGCGTTGGCGGCTGGTTCCTGCGCGGCGACGCCGGCCTGAAGATGATCCCGGGCGAGATCCGCGATACCGGCAACACCTACGAGGCGGACCTGCTGGTGGTCCGGCCCGGCGCCCAGAGCCAGCACATCGACGCCACGTTCCGGGTCGAGGCCGGGAAGATCACCGCGATCAACATCGCTCCCCGCTAGGTCGGGGTCGCCCAGCCGTCGCTACGAGGCGGACGGCTCCGCCGAGGCGTCGTTGATCACGTCCGGAGCGGTCGTCGGGATGATCAACTCGTCGCCGATGTTGATCTTGTCGCAGTCTGCGATCGTGGCCTTGTTGGCATCGCACAGCTGCTGCGTGGTCAAGCCGAACCTCGCGGCGATCTTCGACATGAGGTCGCCCTTCTTGACCACGTAGACCTGAGGCGACGGGGCCACCGACACCGACGGGCCCGGGCTGCTCGACGACTCGACGCCCTGGCTGGCGGTCGGGCTCGGCGTGCTCGTTCCGGTACCGCCGCCGCCACCACCACCGACGCCGAGGAGGGCCGGCAGGAAGAACAGCGCCACGGCGGCGATGGCCAGCGCCACGGCCAGCACGGCCAAGCGCGGCAGCTGCGGCATGCCGACCCGGGTCCGGATCGTCGGGTAGGCCTCGTACCGGCGCGAGCGCTCCCAGGCCGGCCCGACGATCGCGTCACGGGCTGGCGCCGACCGGGTCGAGCTGACTCTCGGACGGTTGCCGGGCCGGGCCGCCGGCTGATAGCCGTGGGCCGGCCGGTCACCCGTTCGCGCCTGGCCGACGAGGTCCGCCAGCTCGGCGTCCGGGGCCGCCGCCGCGCTGGGCACGCCACCGCTCACGTGGACCGACGACGGGACGAGCGCGTCCGGCACCGCGGCCCGACCGCCCGATGCGAGACGGTCCGCTGCGCTTCCGGCCAGACCGCGCCCTTCCTCTGATCGACCGGCGAGGAATTGCGGCGTACCGGCAATCTCGGCGGCGCCGCGCCCGTCCGCGGATCGACGGGCGGCCGAGCCGGCCGACCCACCCGACGCCCAGGGCGGGGGCGCCGCCCAGTCACGTGGCGGGTTGCGCCGGATGGTGGGCTCCTCGAACGGGGCGGTCGAGCCGCGGCCCGCGCCCGGGGACGACGCGGTGTCCCGCTCCCCGGCCTCGTCGTCCTCGACGCCGTCGTCGTCGGCCGAGTCAGGCGGCGGCGCGGCGGCGACACCGGCCCGGGGGATCGCCGTCGGGGCGGGGGCGGGTCGTTCACCGTCGCCGCGGGCGTGGGCCGCCTCGCGTCGCGCCCAGTCCTGGAATGTGGGGCAGACGGGAAATGCGCTGGACAGGCAGTACGCCTCCTGGTGCGCCACGGCACGCGGAGCGGGCAGCGGTTCCGCGAAGCACCGGTGGCGGTGGTCCGGGCTCGTCGAGCGCGATTCTCGATCGTCCTCGAACGCCACGAAGGGACAGGCCGGCGCGCCGTCGATGCTCGGTAGCCCTCGCTCGGTCATCGCGCCGATGATACGCGCCGGAGGGCCCGCGAACCCGTGCGAACCGTCACGGCCGCGCTGCGGCGACCTCGTGGAACAGGCTGAACGAGGCTTCCGTGCGAGCGTGAAAGCGTTCAGGCTCCCTGCCGGACGAGCGGCGGTCGTCCGCCCGCGAAGGGAGGTCGCGATGACCGTAGTGGTCGGCTGACCAGCGTGGAGGCCTGGGCCGCCGAGCTCGTGCCGGTCGTCGCTCGCTGAGCCGGGCCCGGGGCCACCGATCGCCGGGTACCCCGCGCGCTCCGCGTGCTCGGCGCTCGAGCGCCGACGGGGCGACGTCGCCGTAACGCCGCCGGTCGCACCCGTGTGGAGCGCCCGCGATCCGGCGTCGGCCCCGTTGCGCAGGATGGCGAGCTGGACGCCGGCGTCGGCCGGGAAGCCTGCGCCGGCGACGTCGGTCTCCTGGCCCGGGATCACCGTGGCGGCGAGCGTCGGCTCGGCGGCGGCGACGAGCGGGTGACCGGCCGCGGCAGCCTGGAGACTCCGTCCGGCAAGTTCGAAGACGTTTGACAGCCCCCGGCCGCACTCGGACACTTCGTGGACCCGGACGATGTGCCAGAGTCACCTCCATCCCCATTGCGCGTGACCTGCAGTCCCCAAAGGAGCGTGCCATGTCCCGATTGACCCGCTGGCTGGCCCCGACGGCCACCGCCCGCGCCCACTGCGACCTGCCGTGCGGCGTGTACGACCCCGAACAGGCCCGGATCGAGGCCGAGTCGTGCTTCCGGATCATGGAGAAGTACCAGGCCAGCTCCGACGACACCTTCCGCGCCCGGGCGATCGGGATCAAGGAGGAGCGCGCCGAGCTCGTCAAGCACCATCTCGACGTCCTGTGGCACGACTACTTCAAGCCCGAGCATCTCGAGGCGGTCCCCAACCTCCACGAGCTGTTCTGGAACGCCAACAAGCAGGTCTCGAAGGTCAAGGCCTCGGTCGACCCGGCCGAGGGCCAGAAG
>JACQEF010000242.1:5189-18243 GCA_016200745.1 Chloroflexota bacterium
AGAAGCTGCTCGACCTGATCAACGACGTCGATGCCGCCTGGAAGGCGACCGGCGGCCCCGGCAAGACGCGCGTCGCCGGCCGGCCCGGCTGACCTCTCGGCCCCGCGGCTCGCCGCGCCGGAGCACGACCGTGCCGACCCGAAGGCCCCGTCGAATGGCGGGGCCTTCCCGTTTCCGGGGTCCCTGGCGGATCGCCGTCGCCGAGGCCAGCATGCGCCCGGCCGTGGAGCCCGGCGACTGGCTGCTCGTCGACCCGACGGTCACGCGCTGGCCGCGTCGCGGTTCGGTCGTGGTCTTCCGTGAGCCGGACGGCGATTCCCTGGCGATCAAGCGCGTGGCGGCCGGACCCGGCGATCGCGTCCCGTTCGCCGAGGGCTACCTCGAGCTGGCCGAGGACGAGGCCTGGCTCGTGAGCGACGCCACCGCCGACGAGACGGCGGCGGCCGGGTTCGGTGAGCCGATCGACTCGAGACGCTACGGCCCGGTCCCGGTGAACCTCCTGGTCGGGCGCGCCTGGCTCCGCTATGCGCCGGTGCGTCGGATCGGCCGGATCCCGCGAGCCCGCCAGGTGGCGCGGCCCCCGGCCTAGCTCCCGACCGGCACTCCGAGGGTCAGTCCGGCCGCGCGGCAGTCCTCGGCGAACGCCTCCTGCGCCTCGACCGTCGGCGCCCAACGCGTCGGGAAGCAGACGATCCGGTCCAGCCCCACCGTCGCCAGCTCGCCCAGGACGTCGGTCCGCGCCTGACCCGCCTCGCGCATCTGCTCGTCACGCGTGTAGAGCGAGAAGCGCAGCGTGGCCGGGTCGCGGCCCTCGGTCTCGCATCGCGTCCGCACCGCGGCGATCCGTTCGGCGACCTCGACCGGCGAGAGGAATACGTAGTTGAGCTCGTCGGCGAAGCGGATCGCCAGGCCGGCCGTCACCCGCTGGCCGTTACCGCCGACGATGATCGGGATGCGCGGCTGCTGGAGGCCCTTCGGGACGTTGATGGCGCCGCGGACGTGGGCGTAGCGGCCCTCGTACGCCGCCCGGCCGGGACCGAACATCGCCCGGATCACCTCGAGATGGTCGCCGAGCGCAGCCATCCGCTCTCCCAGCGTGGGGAACCCGTAGCCGTACGCCCGCCACTCCTCTTCCTTCCAGCCAGCGCCGATCCCGAGCTCGAACCGCCCGCCGCTGATCACGTCGATCGTCGACGAGAGCTTGGCGGTCAGGGCCGGGTTGCGGAACCCGGTGCACACGACCATGTGGCCGAGGCGGACGCGTTCGGTCGCCATCGCCAGCGCGGTCAGGACCGAGAAGCCCTCGAAGGTGATCTCGTCGGTCGGGTCGGGGACGGTGTGGAAGTGATCGAACACCCACAGCGATTCGAAGCCGAGCGATTCGGCGTTGCGCGCCAGCTCGACGGTCCGCGCCCATGCCGCGGCCGGATCCCATCCGTCGTACTCGCCCTTCCATCCCTGCGGGGCCATCAGGCCAACCTGCATGCCTACCTCCTTGCGACCGCCCATGGTGACGCGTTCGCCGTTCGGCTGCCACGAGGGGCCACGGCCGTCCGTTGCAGGACGCGGGCCATCCGCCGGGGGCCCGGGGAGCGGCCGTATCCTCGCCACCTGTGAAGGAGCCATCGATGCCCACCGAGCACGGATTCGATCCAACCGCCGCCCTGCCCGGTCCACCCGACCCGTGGACGTACACCGGCCAGCCGAGCCACCGCCCCGGGCCGCCCTACCACATGACCGAGATGATCGAGGCCGAGCCCGCGCTCGCCGGGCGGTTCCTGCGCCGAGATCCAGCGGCCACGGGGGCCGCAGCGCTCGCGGCCGCGGTCCGCGACACGGCCACGGCGCGCGAGCCGGTCGTCGTGACCGGCTGCGGGACCTCCGAGCACGGCGCGCAGGGCACGGCAGAGATCCTGCGCGAGGCCCTGCGGACGGCCGGCTTCGGCGACGCGATGGTCACGGCCGAGCAGGCGCTCGAGCGCTCCCTCGATCCGCTCGCGCACGGCCTGCTGATCGGAATCTCGCACGAGGGCGGGACGGGCGCGACGAACGCGGCGCTCTCGGCCTCGCGCGCGGCGGGGGCGCGGACCGCGCTCGTCACGGCCAGCCGCCGATCGCCCGGCGGGGCCATCGCCGAGCACGTCGTCGAGACCGTGGAGCTCGACCAGAGCTGGTGCCACACGATCGGGTATCTCAGCCCGCTGCTCGCCGCGGCCCAGGTCGGGGCGCTCCTGACGGCGAACGCGGTCGACGTCGAGGCTGCGGTCGGCCTGCTGGCGGCGGGCACTCGCGACGGCACCGGCGCGGAGCGGATCGCCGGCGAGTTCGCGGGCGCCGCGCACCTGCTGATCATCGCCTCGGGCGCCGACCGGCCCGCCGGACGGGAGTTGACGCTCAAGATCGAGGAGGCTTCCTGGCTGCCCTCGGCCTACCGCGACCTGGAGACGTTCCTCCACGGGCACCTGCCGGCGACGGGCCCCGAGACGGGACTCGTGCTGATCCTCGCCGACCGGGCTCGCCGCGCCGAGCGGGTCGCGCGGGCGCGCCAGGCCCTTGCCGCGGCGCGGGAGATCGGGCTCCGATCGGCGGCGATCCTCGCCGCCGATCTCGACGCGGCGTTCGAACCGAGCCTGACCCCCGCGGGCCGGCTGCTGGTCGCCGAGGCACCGGCGCTGACGGCCCCTGTGGCGGCGCTTCTCGGGACCGCGACGCCGCTCCAGCTCCTCACCGAGCGGCTCGCCCGCACGCGGGGCACCAACCCCGACCCCATCCGCCGCGACGAACCCGTCTATCTCCGCGCCTCCGAGGCCGCCGGCGGCTGACCCCGCACGCGTCACCCGAGCGCAGCCAGCATCAACGGAATCGGGTACCGGCGACCGCGACGGCCGAGGCGAAGGCGCGTGCGAGCACGCGAGCGAGCGCACCTCCGGGTGCGTGAGCGAACGAGCGGAGCACGCGGCGCGCGGATCGGCCGTCCCGGACGCCGGTCACCGCCCCGCGATGAGCGCCTCGCCCATGACGTCGATCATGTCCAAGTCCCAGGGCAGGAAGTCCTGCAGCACGATCCGCTCGGCCCCCGCCGCCTCGTAGCGGCGAGCCGCCCCGCGCGCCTGGTCCGGCGTGCCGGTGATCCAGCGGGTCGTCCGTTCCTCGAGCCATGCCACGTCGTCGGCGTCCGACCCGAACGCCTCCCTGGCCGCCGCGACGCGCGTGGACACCTCGGCGTCGTCGCGGCCGACGAGCACCCCGACCATGACCGACCGCGCCAGCGTGCCCGGGTCGCGACCGATGGCGCGGCAGGCCGCGTCGATCTCGGCGTACGCCGCCCGGGTATGGTCGGGGCTCTTGGTGTTGAGATTGAACTCGTCCGCGTACCTGGCCGCCAGCCGGTATGAGCGCGGCGTGCCTCCGCCGCCGACGAGGATCCGTGGCCTGGCGCCGCCGATCGGGGTTCTCGGCCGCCCGGGCACGTCGACCGGCTTCGGGTGGAATCTCGCCTCCTCGATCGAGACCTGGTGTCCGGCATAGGACCAGCCATCCGGCTCGCCCCACAGGCCGTGCAGGATCGCCAGCGTGTCCTCGAGCAGGTCCGCCCGTTCCCCGATCGGCGGGAACGGCAGGCCCAGCTGACGGTGCTCGAGCTCGTTCCAGCCCGCACCGACGCCGACCTCGATCCGGCCACCGCTCATCTCGTCCACGGTCGTCACGACCTTGGCGAAGCTGCCGGGATGGCGGAACGTCATGGGCGACACGAGCGCGCCGAGGCCGATCCGGTCGGTATCGCGCGCGAGCCCGGCGAGGACCGCCCAGGCGTCGGTGGTCGGACGTCCCTCGGGACCCGGAAAGCTCTGGTAATGGTCGGACCGGAACAGTGTCTCGAAGCCGTTGGCCTCCGCTCGCTTCGCGATCGCGACCTGGTCGCCGTAGCGCAGGCCCTGCTGGGGTTCGATCATCAGCGCAAACCGCATGTCGACTCCTGCACGCGAGGCGGACCGTTCAGATTGACAGGATGATCCGCCTCTGCGATATTATTCATGTGACACAAACTATAGGCGCCACGACATCGGCGGCGGCGGATCCCGAGGGATCGGCGAGGGACCTCGCCAGCGCCATCATCGCCGATTTCCGCGCGACGATGACCCAGCTCAAGTGCGCCTCGAGCGAGCGGCTCCTGCGCGAGGGGGTGAGCATGGCCCAGGTCCACATCATGTACACGGTCCAGCGGCACGGCGAGATGACCATGAGCCAGCTCGCGGACGTGCTGAACGTCTCGGACTCGAACGCGACCGGGCTGGTCGATCGGCTGGAGGAACGCGGACTCGTGGTCCGCGACCGCGTGCCGGAAGACCGGCGCGTGGTCGTCGTCAAGCCGACGGATGCCGGCCAGCGGCTGCTGCGGGAGGTCGACGCGCTGAGCGACGAGATCCTCCGCTCGGTGCTCGGCCGGCTCGACGCGGCCCAGCTGCTCGGCGTCGGCCAGGCCATCGCCGACCTGCGTGAGGCGGTCGACTCGGTCGTCGAGGCCGGCGAACACCGCCATCCGGTCTCCACGACATCTCCACGATCGCCGTCCAGTCTGCGAGGCGCAGACGTCGCCACCCATCACAAGGAAGGGATTGATCACTGATGGAATCGTTCCCGGCTGAGACGAACGTGCGAACCCCGTCGCTCGCCGACGACCCCGCCCTCGGCCTCAGCCATCGAGCCAAGCTCGAGATCCTGGGCGCCGTCCTCCTCGCGCTCTTCCTGGGCGCCCTGGACCAGACCATCGTGGGTACGGCGCTGCCCCGGATCGTCACCGATCTCGGCGGCAACGAGTACTACACGTGGGTCGTCACCATCTACCTGCTGACCTCCACGATCACCGTGCCGTTCTACGGCAAGCTGTCCGACATCTACGGCCGCAAGCCGATGATGATGTTCGGCGTCGCCATCTTCCTGATCGGCTCGGCGCTCTCCGGCCTGTCGCAGAACATGGCGATGCTGATCCTGTTCCGGGGCATCCAGGGCATCGGCGCCGGTGCGCTGTTCCCGATCGCGCTCGCGGTCATCGGCGACCTCTACACGCCGGCCGAACGAGGCCGCTACCAGGGCCTGTTCGGCGCGGTCTTCGGGATCTCGTTCATCATCGGGCCGGCCCTCGGCGGCCTGTTGACCGACAACGTCAGCTGGCACTGGATCTTCTACGTCAACATCCCGGTCGGGCTGGTCAGCCTGTTCGTCCTGGCCCGGCTGCTGCCGACGGTCAAGCGCGAGGGCGCCACCCGCAACTTCGACATCGCCGGCGCGGCGGTCTTCATCGTCGCGATCAGCGCGTTGCTGATCGGCTTGACGAACAAGCAGTCCGGCGACTGGGCCGACCCCGAAGTCGGCGGCCTGATCGCGGTGTCCGCGGTCCTCGGCGCGCTGTTCCTGCTGATCGAGGCGCGGGCCAAGGAGCCGATCATCCCGCTGGGGATGTTCCGAAACCGGACCTACACGGCGTCGCTCGTCTCGACGTTCCTGGTCAGCTTCGGGTTCTTCGGAGCGATCATCTTCCTGCCGCGCTGGTTCCAGTTCGTCCAGGGCTCGAGCGCGACCGAATCCGGCTACCAGATCTTCCCGTTGCTTGTCGGCCTGATCGGCAGCTCCATCATCTCCGGCATCCTCGTGGCGCGGACAGGGCGCTACAAGGCGATCATCGTCACCGGTCTCGTGACCATGACGGTCGGGATCGCCCTGATGACCCAGCTCAAGGCGGACACCGACATCGTGGTCCTGTGGTTCTGGATGTTCGTCACCGGCCTCGGGATCGGACCCACGCTGTCCGTCTACACGATCGTCGTCCAGAACGCCGTGCCGTTCCGGCAGCTCGGCGTCGCCACCAGCAACCTCACGTTCTTCCGCCAGATCGGGGGCTCGGTCGGGCTCGCGGTGACCGGCACGATCTTCGGATCGCGTCTCGTCGAGGAGCTGCCCGGCCAGCTCACGGCGGCCGGCGTCCCGCCGCAGGCGGTCAGCCAGTTCTCGAACGCCGGGACCGGCGCGCTCGACAACCTCGTCGGCGTCGGCGGCGACCTTGGGGCACAGATCCTGAGTCTCGTGCCGCCGGCCTTCCAGGAGGCGGTCAAGCCGATCATTCCGAAGATCGTCGAGGGCATCCACAGCGCGTTCACGATCGGGGTCACCGCCGCCTTCCAGATCGGGGTCGTCACCACGGTGCTGGCGGCCGGCACGGCCCTGTTGCTCAAGGAGATCCCGCTCCGAACGCACACCGGCGAGGCTCCGGCTCCCGTGAAGGCCGCGGCGCCGGATCCCGTGCCGGCACGCTGGTCGGGTTCGGCTTCGGCCGACTGAACGTCGCTCCTCCTCCTCTCGACCCAACGGCCCCGGCGCTCGCGCCGGGGCCGTTGGCATTCCCGCGGGTACGATGGGCGCCATGGATCCAGGACCGGCGCCCTTCCCCGCCCACCTGCAGGCGCCCGGGTCAACGGGCAGCGCCTTCGAGACGATGCTCGACGTCGCGTCCCTGCCTCCCGGCTCTATGCGTCGAGTGTCCCGGGGCGACCTCGACGTGCTGCTCGCCCACACGCCGGCCGGCATCGTCGCGACCGACGACCGTTGCCCCCACATGAGCGCGCCCCTGTCGATCGGCACGCTCGACGGCTGCGTGGTTGCCTGCCCGCTCCACGACGGGCGGTTCGACCTGGCCACCGGCGACCCCGTGCAGATGCCGACGACCGGCGGCCTCTACCCGGACGGCCGCTACCACCCGGTCTGGACACCCGATGGCCGCGAACCGAAGGTGGACGCCCCCGGCAAGAAGGCCGAGGCGCGGCGGCTGACGCGGATCCGCCGCTTCCGGTACTACCCAGTCAGGGTCGTGGACGGCTGGATCGAGGTGGCGCTGCCGCCCGTGCCGGAGGGGTAGCCGGACGCAGGACCGGTGCGGCCGCAAACCGCCGCGCCGGTCGCCCAAGGGTGGCCAGGGCACTCGCCACACGAATATCTGGCAACACTCCGGCCGCAATCTGGCCAAACATCCGGGGGGCGACTGCAAGGCCAGGGCCAGCGCCGATCACCTCGCTGCGACGGGCTGATCCACGCTCAGACGATCCATCTCGAACCAGAAGCACAGTCGTGTCCGGGCCGAATCCTTGCCTTGCAGTCCCGGTGGGGATATCTGGCAAACCTGGCGTGACCTGGCGCCCGCGTCGCACGGCCGGCGCGCCGCGTCGCATCGCCGGCCCGCCAGCCCGCCGGCGGCTACCTACGACTCCGCCGAGCCGTTGTCCTTTTGCGCGCTGAAAGCGCGGACGATCCGGACCACCTCGTCCGGATCGTCGGTGACCTGGAGCAGGTCGAGGTCGGCCTCCTCGACGTTGTTGTGCGCCAGCAGGCTGTCCCGGATCCAGGCAAGCAGTCCCGCCCAGTACGACCCACCCACCAGGACGACCGGGAAGTGGCGGACCTTGCCGGTCTGGATCAGGGTCAGCGACTCGAACAGCTCATCGAGCGTCCCGAAGCCGCCAGGCAGGATCACGAACGCATCGGCGTACTTGACGAACATCACCTTGCGCGCGAAGAAGTAGCGGAACTCCACGCCCAGGTCGACGTACCGATTCATGCCCTGCTCGTGCGGCAGCTCGATGTTGCAGCCGACCGACAGTCCCCCACCCTCCCGGCAGCCCCGGTTGGCAGCCTCCATGGTCCCCGGTCCGCCGCCGGTGATCACCGCGTAGCCCGCCTCGGCCAGGCGCCGCGCGATCGTTCGCGCGAGCTCGTACTCGGGCTCCGTCCGCTTCGTCCGTGCCGAGCCGAAGATCGTCACGGCCTGGCCCACGTTGGCCATCGCGTCGAACCCTTCGACGAACTCGGCCTGGATCCGAAGCGCCCGCCACGGATCGGTGTCGAGGAAGGCCGGGCTCGGGCGCCGCTTGAGGAGCTTCTCGTCCTCGGTCGAGCGGGCGTCGCCCTGGAGCATCCGGCTGGCTTTCGGGGTGACCGTCATCCGGCCGGCCCGGCGCGATCCGGGCGAGGTTGGTGGCATGCGCCTAGGATGCCACCCGGGAGGTGCCGATGCGCACTCGCTGGATCATCGCCGCGCTGGTCGCGGCCGTCGGATTGGTCTTCATCGGCCAGGGTACGAGCTTCCTGCCCGGCTCGGGGGGCATGTACGGCGACAGCCGCTGGGCGATCGTGGGCGTCGCGCTGGTGGCGATCGGGGCGGCGGTCGCCTGGACCGCGTTCAGGAACGGCCGCCGGGCTTGAGCCAGCCGGTCCACGTCGCCTCGTCCGGGCCGACGGTCACCGAGTTCCCGTACCGGACCAGGGGCAGCCTGAGCAGGCTCGCGTCCGCCAGGAGACGCGCCACGATCCCCGCCTCGTCCAGCCGCAGGTAGGCCAGGCCCTGTTCGCGGTACGCCCGTCCCTCGACGTCGATGAGGGTCGCCGCGCCGAGCTTCTGGACGAACCGCTGAAGCTCGCCGGCCGCGATCGGCCGTTTCCGCAAGTCGCTCGAATGGACGGCGACGCGACGCTCGCGGAAGAAGCGCAGCGCGGCGCGCGTGGCGGCCGAGTCCGCCCGGCCGAACACGTGGATGTCCGGCATCTTCCTGGTGGGGGTCTTGGGGAGCGGAGCTGGCATGGGTTCCCGATAGCCTACGACCGTCGCCACTCCGCTGGGCGAGCCGGGCGACCGGGTACCATGGCCGCCACAGGAGGTGCCGTCTTGACGGTCTGGTTCACGGTCAAGCTCGACGACCGGCCGGGTTCGCTGGCGCGCGTGGCCACGGCGCTCGGCGATCGCGGCGTCAACATCACCGGGATCGTCGGGGTGGCCGAGGACACCGATGGCGCGCTGATGCTCACGACCTCGGACCCGGCCGCCACCCGCGAGGCGTTCGGCGGTCTCGGGCTGGCCTACGAGGAGCCCGACCCGGCCGGCGGGATGGAACCCGACTCGATGTCGGTGAGCGACCTGCGCCCGGGTGCCGCGGGACGAGGTTCGCTCGGCTGATGGTCCGACGACGGGCCGCCGAGGCGGCGGCGATCCGGTTCGACCTGGTCGACCGGCCCGAGGCGATCTCGGCGGTCACCGCCCGGGTGAACGAGCTGGGCGGTCGCATCCGGGCGCTCGCCACCGTCCGCGAGACGGACGGCGATCCGCCGCTCACCGAGATCGAACTCGAGGTCGAGGGCGTCACCCAGGACGCGCTGTCGAGCGGGCTCGAGAGCCTGCCCGACGTCCGCTCGATCCACCGGACCCGGGCGCTCGACCAGGTCTTCGGCAAGCGCGTGATCGTGGTCGGCGGCGGTGCCCAGGTCGCGCAGGTGGCGCTCGGCGCGGTCAGCGAGGCCGACCGGCACAACCTGCGCGGCGAGCGGATCAGCGTGGACACGATCCCGCTCGTCGGGGAGGCGCACATCGCGGCCGCGGTCCGCGCCGTCGCGGACCTGCCGCGTGCCCGGCTGCTGGTCCTCGCCGGATCGATCATGGGCGGCGATATCAGCGTGGCGGCGGACGAGCTCCGGGCGGTCGGGATCCCGATCATCGCGCTCAACATGGTCGGCTCGATCACCGAGCACGTCGACCTGGTCGTCTCCGATCCGGTCCAGGCCGGCACGATGGCGGTGATGGCGGTGGCCGAGACGGCAACCTTCGATCTGTCCCGCCAGCGCGGCCGCCGGTACTAGCTGATCGCTCGTGCGAATCGCGACCTGGAACGTCAACTCGCTCAAGGCCCGCCAGGAGGCGGTCGAACGCTGGCTGGAACGGGCCGCCCCGGACATCCTGCTGCTCCAGGAGACGAAGCTGACCGACGGCGACGCTCCGGTCATGACCTTCGCGATGGCGGGCTACCAGCTGATCCACCACGGCGAGGGCCGCTGGAACGGGGTGGCCGTCGCCGCGCGCGACGGGCTCACGGTGAGCGACGTCGTCACCAACTTCGGCGACGGACCGGTCCGCGACTCGGGTCCGGGCGGCGCCGGCGCCGAGGTGACGAGCGAGGAGGACTTCAACCCGTTCGACGAGGCGCGGATGCTGGCCGTGACCGTCGACGGCCTGCGGGTCGTCAGCCTCTACGCGCCGAACGGCCGGATCGTCGGGTCGCCCTTCTACGCGGGCAAGCTGGCCTGGTTCGAGCGGCTCGCGCGCTGGATCCGGGAGAGCGGCGCGACCGGTGGCCCCGCCGTGCTCGGCGGCGACCTCAACGTCGCCCCGACCGACAAGGATGTCTGGAACGCGGCGGCGGTCCACGGCGGCACCCATGTCTCGGAACCGGAGCGCGAGGCGTTCCGGGCCCTGCTGGCGACCGGTCTCGTCGACGGCTACCGCCAGGTTCACGACGAGAGCGGGCGGTTCTCGTGGTGGGATTACCGCGCCGGCATGTTCCACAAGAACCTCGGGATGCGGATCGACCATCTGCTGGTCTCCGCGTCGGTGGCCGCACGGATCGTCGGCGCGGAGATCGACCGCGATGCCCGCAAGGGCCCACCGATCCCGTCCGACCACGCACCGCTGCTGGTCGACCTGGACGCGCCGGGCCGTCCGGTCGATCCGGACTGGGAAGGGGCGCTCGCGCGCATCGCGGCACGAACGAGACCAGGGAGAAGGTGATGGCCACGACCGTCCGGCAGATCGATCGGTACGCCGCGAGCATCGCGCCGTTCAGCCGGTTCTTCAGCAGCTCGATCTGGGCCCGGCTCAATGAGCCGGGGGTCGCCAACTTCGCGGTCGGCAACCCGCAGGAGATGCCGCTGCCGGGCTACGTGGAGGCGCTGGGCCGCGCGCTCCGGCCGCTCGACAAGGACTGGTTCGCCTACAAGCTGAGCGAACCCCGAAGCCAGGCCGCCGTGGCGCGCACGCTGTCGGGACGGACCGGGATGGCCTGGGACCCGGCCGACGTCGCCATGACCAACGGCGGGTTCGCCGCGCTCGCGGTGACCTTCCGGGCGATCCTCGAACCCGGTGACGAGGTGGTCTTCCTGTCACCGCCGTGGTTCTTCTACGAGCTCCTGATCCTCGGCGCGGGGGGCGTCCCGGTTCGGGTGTCGCTGGCGCCGCCGGTGTTCGACCTGGACCCGGCCACGATCGCCGCCGCGATCACGCCGCGGACCCGGGCGGTCCTGGTCAACAGCCCGCACAACCCGACCGGCCGGGTCTACCCGCCCGAGGCGCTCGGGGCGCTCGGGGAGGTCCTGGCCGCCGCCTCGGAGCGGAACGGCCGGACGGTCTACCTGGTCTCGGACGAGCCGTACAACCGGATCGTCTTCGACGGTCGCGAGTTCCACAGCCCGGCCGAGGCCTATCCCGCGACGATCGTCACCTACTCGTTCGGCAAGACGCTGCTGGCGCCCGGCATGCGGATCGGCTACGTCACGACGCCGCCGACGATGCCCGATCGCGAAGGGCTCCGCGAGGCGCTGTTCGTCGCCCAGATGGCGACCGGGTTCGCCTTCCCGAACGCCTTGCTCCAGCACGCCATCGAGGACCTCGAAGGGCTGTCGATCGACGTCGGCGCACTCGAACGACGGCGCGACCGGGTGGTCGCGGCGCTGCGCGGCATGGGCTATGCGACCACGAACCCGGAAGGAACCTTCTACGTCCTCGCCCAGGCGCCGATCGACGACGACATGGCGTTCGGCGAGGCGCTCGCCGAACTCGGCGTGCTGGTCCTGCCCGGCACCGTGGTCGAAGCGCCCGGCTGGTTCCGGATCTCGCTGACGGCCTCGGACGAGATGGTGGACCGCGGCCTGCCCGGGTTCGAGGCCGCGCGGGCGGCGGCCCTGGAGCGAACCCCCGCCTGACCCGTCCGGCGGCACGTCCCGGAGAACGGGACGGCCCGCGTCGCGTCTCAATGGCCGCGCGTAGGCTCGGCCCCCGATGATGGCCCAGCCGGTCCCGGCGTCCCCCGAGATCCAGCTGCTCGACCTGGAGAAGCGGTTCCGCGAGATCCGGGCGGTGGACGGCGTCTCGCTCGAGGTCGTCAGCGGCGAGTTCTTCTCCCTCCTCGGCCCGTCCGGCTGCGGCAAGACCACGACCCTGCGGATGATCGGCGGGTTCGAGGCCCCGACCGGCGGACGGATCCTGCTGCGCGGGCGCGACATGACCTCGGACCCGCCGGACAAGCGCCCGGTCAACATGGTCTTCCAGCACTACGCGCTGTTCCCGCACCTCGACGTCGGTGACAATGTCGCGTTCGGGCTGCGCCGCAAGGGCGTCGCGAAGGCGGAGGCGGCCCGCCGTGTCGGCGAGGCGCTCGAGCTGGTCCGGCTCGACGGGTACGAGCGACGGCGGCCACACCAGCTGTCGGGTGGCCAGCAACAGCGCGTCGCCCTCGCCCGGGCGCTCGTCAACCGGCCGAACGTGCTCCTCCTCGACGAGCCCCTCGGCGCGCTCGATCTCAAGCTCCGCCGTCAGCTCCAGCTCGAGCTCAAGCGGATCCAGGTCGAGGTCGGGATCACGTTCGTGTACGTGACCCACGACCAGGAGGAGGCGCTCACGATGAGCGACCGGATCGCGGTCATGCAGGCCGGCAAGGTCGAGCAGCTGGGGACGCCGGAGGAGCTCTACGAGCGACCCGCCACGCGGTTCGTGGCCGACTTCATCGGGACCACCAACCTGCTCCACGGGCAGGTGGAGGCCGGCGGCGCCGTCCGGCTGACGTCCGGCGAGGTGACCCACGTCGCCCAGGACGCGCTGGCCATCGGGACGGCCGTCGAGCTCAGCATCCGGCCCGAGGCGATCGAGCTCGTGCCGGTGGGCGCCGTCGGGGCGATCCGGGCGAACGTGGAGCAGGCGGCCTACCTGGGCACGACCATCTCGTACCAGGTCCGGACGGCGGGCGGGCTCGGCCTGACGGTGCTCACACCGAAGACTGGGGTCCGGCTGCCGGTCGGCAGCGAGGTCGCGGTCGCCTGGGCGCCGTCGGAGGCGCTGGTCCTCGGGCGCGGCCCCGACGCGGCGGCGGACGGCGTTCGCGGAGGATGGCAGCAGGAGGATGGCGCGGCATGACCGACCGACACGACGGCTCGACCCTCGACCTCGAGCGCGAGCTGATTCGCTACCTCG
>JACQEF010000243.1 GCA_016200745.1 Chloroflexota bacterium
ACCTCCTGCGATCTCGCGGGCAGGCCGTCCGTTCGGTCTCGGCGCTCCTGCCAGGAGAATCGTAGCTGCGCCCCCGCCCTCCCGTCAGCCCTTCAGAACGCGCGTTTCACACCAGCCACCTAGACTCGCTCGTCATGGAACGGCGCGACCGGCTGGCGAATCTCGGGTTCTTCGCGGCCGCCGCGATCGTCTGGGTCCTCGTCGGGCTGGTGATCACCACCCGGGATCCGGTCGCGGATCCCGGCGCCGGGTTCATCGGCGCCGCACTGATCGGGCTGGCGATGGCCCTGACGCTCGTCCCGCTCCTGTGGCTGGCGATCTTCAGCCGGCATCGGATGATCGCGTATCGCGGGGATTGGCTACGGGCCATCCGGCGCTCGGCCTGGGTGGGCATCGTCGTGGCGGTCCTGATCGTTCTGCGCATCCAGGGCCTGCTCGAGCTCCCGATCGCGTTGTTCATGATGGCGCTCGCGGTCATCGCCGAGGCGACCTTGTCCGCGGAACGCTGACGACGCCGCCGCGGGGGGCGCGCTAGGCTGGGGCGGCCAACCCTTCGCTGCGCGGAGTTCTCGTGACGACCCTCAGCGCCACCCAACCGGCCCCGCCCTTCGCCGATGCCAAGGCCGCGATCGCGGCGGCGGTGGACGCCGCCCGGACCGAGATCCTCGACCTGTCACATCGCATCCATGCGAACCCGGAGCCGGCGTTCGAGGAAGTCCGGGCCGCGACCTGGATCGCCGAGATGCTGGCGCGCCACGGGTTCGAGGTCGACCATCCCGCCGGCCGCCTCGCGACGGCGATCCGGGCCGTCCGTCGTGGTGGCCGGGGCGGTCCCGGCCCCCGCGTCGGCATTCTCGCCGAGTACGACGCGCTCCCGGGGCTCGGCCACGGCTGCGGGCACAACACGATGGCCGCCTCGGGCGTGGGCGCGGCGATCGCCCTTGCCGCGATCGCCGACAGCCTGCCCGGCGAGGTCGTCTTCCTCGGGACGCCGGCCGAGGAGCGCGGCAGCGGGAAGCAGTTCATGATCGACGACGGCCTGTTCGAGGGGATCGACGCGGCGCTGCTGTACCACCCGTGCGATCGGAACCACGTCGAGACCCACCCGCTGGCATCCGAGGACGTCGACGTCGTGTTCACCGGTCTCCAGGCGCACGCGTCGTCCGACCCGTGGATGGGCAGGAACGCGCTCGACGCGCTGATCAGCCTGTTCACGTCCGTCGGCCTGTGGCGCCAGCAGCTCCGGCCGACGGCGCGGGTCCACGGCATCGTCAGGGAGGGCGGCACCGCCGCCAACATCATTCCGGACCGGGCGTCCGCCTGGTTCATGATCCGGAGCGACGACGAGACCGAGTACGTCAAGATGCGCGACCGGTTCCGCGCGATGTGCGAGGCGGCCGCGCTGGCGACTGACACGTCGGTCGAGGTCACCTTCTCCGGCGGCGCGCGAACCATGCGCAACAACGGGGTCCTGGCCGAGCGGTTCCGGAACAACATGGCCGCCTACGGCATCGCGGACCAGGGTGACGACCCGAACGCCGGCTCCACCGACATGGCCAACGTGAGCTGGGTCTGCCCGACCATCCATCCCGACCTGGCGATCGCGGACGAAGGGACCCCCGGCCACTCCATCCTGTTCCGTGATGCCGCCGCGACGCCGCGCGCCGACGAGACGACCCTGCTGGCGGCGATGCTCGTCGCCCAGACAGCGTATGAGCTCTTCGCCGACCCCGAACTTGTCGCCGCCGCCTGGCGCGAATTCCGCGGCGAGGCCTGACCGCGGCGGGACGGGGCGTCAGGCAAGCCGCGCGAGCCGAGAATCGGCTGCCCGGTGGCCGCCACGCACGGTGGTACGATCCCGGCGCGCCCAGCTGGACACGACGAACCGGCGGCGCCCCAGCGAGACGGACTGCGCCTGCCGCGGCGGAACGCCGCGACCGTCTCCGGAGGAGCCCCCGTGGCCGAGCGTCCCCACGACCCGGATGTCAACCGTGACTTCGCGGCCCTCAACGGCTGGGACCGCGAGTACGAGTCCTTCACTGACTTCGACCTGCCGACCTACGTCGGGCCGCTGTCGTTCATGAAGCTGCCGTGGGTGACGGATCCTGCCGAGCTTCGCCGCCGCGAGATCGATGTCGCGATCGTCGGCGCGCCGTTCGACGATGCGGTGACGCATCGGCCGGGCGCGCGGTTCGGTCCGCGCGCCATCCGCGAAGCCCAGTACACGTCGGGCTCGATCAACTCGCTCCAGCTCGACGTCGAGCCGTTCGAGGTGCTCAACGTCGTCGACGCCGGTGACGCGAACATCGTCCCGGCCTGGATCGACCGCGCCCATGCCCTCATCTACCGCAAGGTCCTCGATGTCGCGAGCACCGGCGCGATCCCGATCGTGCTGGGCGGCGACCATTCGATCACCTGGCCGAGCGCGACCGCCGTCGCCGAGGTCCGCCGCCCCGGAAGCATCGGGATCGTCCATTTCGACGCCCACGCCGACACGGCCGCGGACGATTGGGGCGTGCTGAACGGCCACGGCACGCCGATGCGCCGGCTCATCGAATCCGGCGCCGTCAAGGGCAGGAACTTCGTCCAGATCGGGCTGCGCGGCTACTGGCCCCCGGTCGAGACATTCGAGTGGATGCGGGAGCAGGGGCTGCGCTGGCACCTGATGCGCGAGATCGAGGAGCGCGGCGCCGAAGCCGTCGTCGCCCAGGCGATCGACGAGGCGCTCGATGGCCCGGACTTCGTCTATCTGAGCCTCGACATCGACGTGATCGACCCGGGCATGGCGCCCGGGACCGGCACCCCCGAGCCGGGCGGCATGCTCAGCCGCGAGGTGCTTCGAGCGATACGCCAGATCGTGGCCGCGGTCGACCTGGCCGGCATGGACGTCGTCGAGGTCTCGCCGCCGTACGATCATGCCGAGACCACCGCGATGGTCGCCAATCGCGCAGCGCTCGAGGCGATCAGCGCCCTGGCCGTCCGCCGCACCGCCGGCAAGCCCGTCCGGTGGGCCGGCCGCGAGTTGCCGCCCGGCCGGTTCCCGGCGGGTTCGCCCGAGCACCACGGCCACCCGGGCTGAGCGGACCGCGTGTTCGATCGTCCCGATCCCGCCGCCGCCGACGCGCTCGCGCGCCTGTACGACCTCGACCTGGTCGACGACCCCGGCGACCTTGATCTCTATCTCGCGCTCGCGGCCCGGGTCGAGGGACCCATCCTCGAGCTCGCGGTCGGGACCGGGCGGCTGGCGGTGCCCCTGGCCGAGGCCGGCTATCGGGTCACGGGCGTCGATCTCGATCCGGCGATGCTGGCCAGGGCGCGCCGGCATGCCGCGGCGGCCGGGTCCGGCGTGGCCGAGCGGCTGGAGCTGATCGAGGCGGACCTGGTCGACCTCCGTCTGCCGGACGCCGGCACGTTCGGGCTGGCGTTCATCGCACTCAACTCGCTGCTGGTCCTCCCGACCCGGGCGGCCCAGCGGGCGGCGTTCCGGACCCTCGCCGGCCACCTCGCACCCGGCGGGCTGGCCGTCGCGGACGTGTGGATCCCGGATGCCGAGGACCTCGCGCGGTTCGACGGCCGGATCATGCTCGAGTGGCCGCGGCTGGACCCGGAGACCGGCACCATCGTCACGAAGGCCGGCTCCGCGCAGCACGACGCGTCGTCCGCGTCGGTCACGATGACCACGATCTTCGAGGAGGGCGGCCAGGGCGAGCCTCCCCGCCGCTGGGTCCGTCGCGACCAGCTGCGGCTGCTGTCGGGGGACCAGCTGCGCGGCTTCGCCGAGGACGCCGGACTGACCGTCGAGCTGCTCGCCGGCGACTACGGCCTGGGGCCCATGGGTCCGGGCACCGAGCGGGCCATCCTCGTCGCCGTCAAGGGCGGATGACGGTTCCGTCGTCCCGTCCCGGGTCGGGACCTTCGGGTCCCTCCCACACACGACCCTCGTGGTATCGTCGAGCCGATGCCACCGAGTGACCAGACGCGCCTGTTGATCGTCGAGGACGTGCCGCAGGTCGCCCAGTACATCCGGGGGCTGCTCAACGCCCAGGCGCGGGTCAAGCTCCTCGACGTGCTGACCGAGGGCGCTCGCGCGATCGCGACGATCAACGAGGTCCGCCCGGACATCGTCCTGGTCGACGCCCTGCTGCAGGGACGGACCAAGGGGCCCAAGGTCGTCGAACAGATCCACGAGGCCAAGATCGGCGTGCCGGTCATCGTCCTGACCGTCCCGCAGAACCCGGTCGACCCCGACCCGTCGATCGGCATCCACGGCGTGCTGTCGATGCCGTTCTCCGGCTTCGACCTGATGACCCGGATCGCGCAGGTCCGCAAGGACTTCGAGGCCCTCCAGTCGACCGGCACCTCGAAGGTCATGACGGTCTTCTCGCCCAAGGGCGGCG
>JACQEF010000033.1 GCA_016200745.1 Chloroflexota bacterium
TCATGCGTCAGCGCTGTTTCGCTCTCGGCTCACTTGTGCCAGATGGTCACCAAGTGAGCGCCTCCCGCGCCTGGCCGAAGAGGCCGGCTAGCTCCGGGATCGAGGCGTGCTGCCGTTTCATCTCCTTCTTTGCGGCGGCGACGCGGGCGGAGACGGCCTTGTTCGCCGAAGTGTCCTGTTTGATGGCGACGGCCACGCCGTCGTGCACCTCGCGGAACTCCCAGAAGACGTGCGTCCCGTAGGCGTCCAGCGACAGCTGCAGGCCGTGCTCCCACAGCTCGCGGCACGAGCGGATGGACTCGAGACCGGTTCGCGCGTCGCGGAAGATGACGAAGGCGCCCGCCTCGTTGGGCAGGCCCAGGCCCTCCGCGAGCGAGCGCCGGACGCGGCGCTTGGACCCGTCGGGTGCCTTGAGGGCGTACGTGGCGGAGTCCCGGATGGTGCCGCGGGTGGACCCGAAGCGGTCGTGGTAGACCACCAGTGAGCGCTGCGGCCCGGTCCCGTTCGAGTAGGCCAGGACGTGCTCGTCGACCGAGCCGCGATCGGTCACCAGGTCGTACAGCAGGAAGTCCCGGGCCTCGGCGAACCAGGCACGCCGGTGGAGCAGCGGAAAGATCTCTCGTTCGTGCCGCTCGACCAGCCCGGTGTCGGGGCGCTCGTCCAGCGTCGCCCGCCGGAACTCCATCCCGTACTTCTCGCCGAAGCCCTGGACCTGGCCGTGCCCTAGCATCGGCAGGCCCGGCAGGGTCGCCAGCACCGTGGCCACGCCGAAGTACTTGTCCCCCTTGCCGAACTGCTCGAGGGCCGTCTCCTCGTCGGGGTTGGTCATGAAGTTGACGTAGCGCTTGAGGATCTCGGGGTCGAACTCGATCGTCTCGCGGATCACCTTGCGGTAGCCGGCCCCGTTCTCGTCGCGGAGCATGTGCATGAACGCGCTGTTGTAGACGCGGTGCATCCCGAGCGTCCGCACGAAATAGCCCTCGAGGAGCCAGAACGCCTCGGCCAGCAGGAGGGTGCCCGGGATCTCGGCCGCCACGCGGTCGACGACCTCACGCCAGAACTCGACCGGCATCCGGGCGTCGAACTCGGCCTTGGGGATCGCGTGCTCGGCGCGCGACGGGATGCCGCCGCCGGTCCCGGGTTCGGGCCACCACAGCCGCTCGATGTGCTTCTTGGCCAGGACCATCGCGGCGTCAAATCGAATGATCGGGAACCGCCGAGCGACGTCGAGGATCGTCCGGATGACCTGTTCGCGCACGGCGGCGTCCAGGAAGTTGAGTTGCGCCGTGTCGTTCCAGGGAAAGCTTGTGCCGTCGTTGCCGTGGTAGACGTAGCGGACGTCGCCGCTCCGGCGATCGAACCGCTTGAACACGACGGCCGCGTCGCTGTCGTCCCAGTAGTGGTCCTCGAGCACGATCCCGACCCGCTCGTCCGACGACAGGTCCGCGCCGCCGAACGTGTAGGCCGGATAGGGCGGCTCGGGCAGCGACAGGAACCACTCGGGATGCTCGATGACCCAGCGCGAATCGATCCCCATGTGATTCGGAACCATGTCGCTGGCGAGCCGGATACCGCGGGTGGCAGCCCGGTCGCGCAGGTGGGCGTACGCCGCCTCGCCGCCGAGGTCGCCGGCGATCCGGTAGTCGTCGAGCGAGTACGCCGAGGCGACCGCCTCCCGGTTGCCGCGCATCCGCTTGATCCGTTCCGACGCCCGCGACCGCTCCCACAGCCCGATCAGCCAGAGCCCCGTGACGCCCCACCGGGCGAGCGTGTCGAGCTCCTCGTCCGGGATCGCGTCCAGCGTGGCGATCGTCCGGCCGTACGATCGTGACAGCTGGTCGAGCCAGACGTAGGTGCTCTTGGCCATGAGGACCACGCGCGGCATCCAGGCCGAATCCGACGAGAAGGCTTCCGGCTCGTCGGCCGCGCCGGCGAACGACGGCGTCTCGACCGGCGCTCCCGGTCCGCCTGGACCGCCCCCGAACCGCAGGTGCAGCGCGCGCTCCTCTTCGGCCAGGATCCCGATCGCCAGGTCCAGGCGGCGCATCAGGTCGTCGAGTCCCGGCCCGAGGATCGGCCCCCAGTGTTCGCGGATATAGCGCAACTGGGCGGCCAGCGACGTGGGAGCGACGCGAGCCGGCATTCGCATCAGCTCGATCAGCGAGGTGCCCCGGTCGTCGCCGGGCGGCCCGTCGGCGAACACCGACTCGAGCCCGGCGATCGCCTCGGCGTACCGCGTGCCGCGTGCGATCTCGCGATCGTCCACGAGTTCGAGCAGCGGGCCGAGGGCCGGGTTCTCGTTCGAGATCCGGGTGAGCAGCAGCTCCTCGAGGCGGTGGATCGGCGGCTCCGGCTCGGGACCGACCCCCGGGAACTCCTGCCCGAACCGGGCGAGCAGCCGGTGGCTGTCCGGACCGAGCGTGGCGTCGAGCGTCGCCAGCGCCGCGGCCATGGCCCCTGGACGGCGGCTCGCCTCGTAGCGGGCGACGAGCAGGTGCCCGATCTCGTGGAGGAGCCCGAGTGCCCCGATCTCGCCAGCCTGGACCGACGGCGCCCCGCCGGCCCGGTCGGCGTTCATCCGGCCGGCCAGCCTGCGGATGCCGGCCGTGTCCGCCACGACGAGGTCGCCGCGCGTCCCGATCAGCGACCCGCCGACGGCGTATCGCCGGCGCGGTTCGCGGCGGATATGGAAGTGGCGTGTCACCAGGGCATCGTACGCGTCGCCATGGACGCCGACCGGCCTGCGGACGACGCGGGGCGTGCCGTGGGTCAGGTCGCCGCCGCCTCGGCGGGCCGGGTGCTGGCGACGTGCTCCACGGCGCGGCGGAGCAGCTCGAGCCCGGACGGATCGAAGTCGTAGGTCCACGGCCGGATCCGCTCCGGCCGGGTGAACGAGCGGTCGAGCCCGGCCACGAGCGCTTCGCGCGACAGCAGGATGAGGTCCGCGGTCCCGTCGACGATCTGGAGATCCTCGGGGGCGCCGATGAGCGCCGACACGATGTCGACCCCGCGGGTTCCGGCAAGGGCCAGCGTCTCGAGGATGCTGTCGGTCCCGCGCTCGGAGGCGCAGACGAGCCCGACCCTCGACCCATTCGGCAGCCCCGCGATTTCGTGGACGAGCTCGAGATACCCGGGACCGACGAGCATCGCCACCACCGGGATGCGGCCGGCCACCAGGACCTGGGCCTCGTCGGCATGGAACGTGGTCGTCGCGACCAGGTCGTAGTGGAACCGCTCGAGGCGGTCGGGGAGGTCGTCGAGCAGCGTGCCCTCGGCCTCGATCAGGCCCGGGAACGCGTCGACCAGGCGCTCGGCGTCGTAGCCTGCGTCGGCGTTGGTGCATTCCGCGAACAGGACCCGGACGAGCGGTCCCGGGTGCTTGCGCTCGGCCGCGGCGGCGAACGTGGCGGCGGCCAGTTCGTCGGCGGTGAAGCCCGCATGCGCCGCTCGGCGGGTCATCTCGGCCACGATCCCGGCCAGGGCCTCGGTGCCGCGGCGCTGCGGCGGTCGCTCGGCGACGTGCGTGCCGGCGCCGTGCCGGCTGGTGACGTAGCCGGCGTCGGCGAGGCGGCGGTAGACCGCCCGGATCGTGTTCGGGTTGACGCGCAGGGCGGCGCCAAGCTCGCGCACCGGGGCCAGCCGTGTGCCGGGGAGCATCCGCCCGGAATCGATCTGGTAGGTGATCTGCCAGAAGATCTGCGTGGAGATCGGGACGTCCGAATCCCGCTCGACGTCGAGGGACCTGCTGGGCCCCGGTCCGCCGACGCCGTGGACGGTCCGTTCGTCACTTGACATAGCGTGGTAGTCCAACTATCGTCCGGTTTGGCCTAGTTCACTATAACAACGAAGGCAGGTTGCCCGATGGTCGGGTTGATCTTGATCCTTGCCGTCCTGGTGTTCTCGGCCGTCGCGTTCGGCGCCGGCGTGGACAGCCGCGAAGGATCCACGGACAGCCGGCGACCGGCGTCGCCGGTCGGTCTGAGCTAGTCCGCACAGTTTGCCCACTCCCCTCCGTTCCGGCTCGCGGCGCGCAGGCCGCGAGCCTGGGACGGACGTCACCCTGCCGGCTGGCCCACCTCGGTGAGCGCGCGCCGGTAGATGCCGGCACCATCGACTGCCTGGACGGGCGATCGCACGGTCGCCAGGTCCGCCAGCAGCCGGCGTTCCAGCCCCGAGCCCGCCAGCGCGTCCATCCGGCGGGCCGCCCAGCCGGCCGCGCGCAGGATCGACCGCGTTTCCGGCCGGGTCGGGTCCTCCCAGAACCAGCCGTCGCTGGAGAACATCGCGAGCCGCCAGCGCTGCGTCTCCATGATCCCGAGGAGGGTGTCGCGCGCCGTCGCATTCCGGGCGTCCCCGTCGCCGCGACCGTCCAGCCACCGGTCGGCCCACGCGTCGGGCGCCTCCGCGCCGACGACGACGTCGACGTAGTCGTCCCGTGCCGCCCAGGGGTCCGGCTCGCCAGGCAGGTCCCGCACCAGGTGTTCGCTGACGGCGTCGATCCCCGCGGCCAGCCGGTCGAGCGCCGCGCGCAGCGGCCCCTTCCAGGCCGCGTCCGTGACGCACGCGCAGTCGCCGCTCCAGCGCTGGATCCCGTGATGGCAGCTCCACGACGTTCGCTCGGCGATCCGGATCGGCTCGAACGGGTGCCCCGCGGGCTCGGCCAGCGCGTCGGCGAGCGGGCTGAGATCGAACCCGTGGCCGGCTTCGTCGGGCCGAGGCTGGACGAGCCGGTGAAGGAACAGCTCGCGAAACGGCTGGTGGTGCCCGTACAGCTCGCCGTCCGTGGCGATCACGATCAGCGGCCGGTCGAGGTCCGGTGGCGGATCGGCCAGGAACCTGGGCAGCAGCCGCTCGCGCGCGAACCGGTCCGCATCGGTGGTCGAGGACGGATCGAACGACACCGATCCCGACAGGGCGTCGTCGTACAGCGCCACCACGATGTGCCGGCCGTCGCCGAGCTCCACCCGGTACGGCCGCCGCGTGTCCACGCTGTCGCCGCGCACCTGCCATGGAGCCAGGATGGTGTGCCGGATGCCGGCCTCGGCCATGCGCTGCAGCGTCGGCAGGTCGACCGCCGTCTCCGGCAGCCACATCCCGTTGGCGGGCCGGCCGAAGCGAAGCTCGAAATCGCGCAGTCCCCAGCGGATCTCGGTGCGACGATCGTGGGCCGCGGCGAGCGGCAGGATCGAGTGGTGGAAGGGCACGGCCAGGCCGTTGCCCCGGGCGCCGGCGTCTACGAACGCGCGATGCGCGGGCTCGTCGTGGCGTTCCAGCCAGCCGGCGAGCGTCGGGCCGACGTCCCACGAGATGCGGGCGAGGTTGCCGATCTCGGCATTCGGCCGGTAGCACTCGTCGCTGACCCGGGCCGTCCAATCGTGTGCCGGAGCGGCCGCCGGATCGGCCGGGATGGAGCCGCTGAACGGGTCGATCCTGGACGGCTGGTAGAAATGGCCGTGGACGACGAGACGGCCGCGAGTCACCTGCCGAGCGAGGGGGCGAGCGCCGCCGATGCTTCCTCGGCGGAACGGTCCACTGACGTCGTCACGGCCTGGTGGACGCGCACGCTGAAGGTCTCGCCGGCCGGGAGCGCGAGCGGCCAGCTGAGCAGCAGCCCGGATCCCTGGTAGACGCGCTCGAAGCCGCTCTCCGAATTCGAGATCGTCTCGACCGGCGCCCACCAGGCAGCCGCCGGCGCCGACAGCGAAGTCGCGACCGCCACCCCGACGTAGTCGTTGCCCTGCGCGAGAGCGGCCGTCGAGGCGGCGCTGCCGGCCGTGTCGTGCCCGGTCCGCGTGCCGTCGACCTCCCACCACGCCGATGGGTTGCCGCCGCCGCCGAGCATCGTCAGCGTCCATTCGAGCCCGAGCAACGCCTCGAGCGTCCCCGCCGAACGGTTCTCGACGGTCAGGACCAGTTCGAGCGTCGGTTCGCGCCGATCGCCGCCGAGCAGGAGCTCCTTGGTGACGCGAACCTCCGCGGGGTCGGTTCCGGCCTGCCGGACGTGCCCGGTCCGGCCGACCACCAGCCGATCGAGCTCCAGTTGCTCGATTTCGAAGGCGCCGTCGATCGCGTCGCCGAGCTCGTCGGCCTTCGCGCTCGCCCATGTTTCCGGATCGGTGCCGGGCGCCAGGAACCGGACCAGGCCGGACCGGCGCTCGTACGGGTCGTAGTGCAGCTGCTCCGACAGCCCTCGTTCCTTGATCAGGACGATATCGTGAATCGACGCCGGCGCCTCGCCGTCCTCGCCGTTCGTGCCGGGGGCGGGCGTGGCCGGGGCTGCCGCGGCCAGTTCCGCCTCGCGCGCACGCAGCGTCTCGTGGTACGCCTCCGGGCGCCGGCGCATGACCGCCGCCAGGGCATGCCGGACCGCGCGGATGTCCCAGCTGCCGATCCCGGCTCCCGCGCTCAGCTCGACCGTCACGACCTGGCCCGGGCCGGCGAGGCGGACGTCGTCCTGTCCGTCCATGTCGAGGTCGCGGATCTCGCCGACATGGTGCTGGTCGGACGACGTATCGGCCAGGTCCTCGGCCGCGATCAGGTGCTCGTACGTCGCCAGCCGCATGTGGCTGATGTAGATGCCGCCGAACAGGCCGTGCCAGTAGCAGTCGTTCGACTGGCCGCGATACAGGTGATCGCGAGCCGCGAGCCGGCCGGGTCCCGGGTCCATGGCGTTGACCTTGGCCGACGTCCGGAGCATCTGCTTGTGCAGGTCGTTGATCTAGCGGTACTTGACCTGGAAGTTGCGCCAGAACGCGCCACGCAGCCAGCGCGTCTCGGGCCGGCCGGCGGCCTGGGCGGCGTGGAGGACGGCCGAGAACTCGCGGCTTTCGTCGGCCGGGAGCGCCCATTCGCCCATCTCGGCGTACGA
>JACQEF010000034.1 GCA_016200745.1 Chloroflexota bacterium
CCCCGAGCTCGCGGGCCATCCGCTCGGCGTAGTCGGCGAAGCGGTACGCGATCTCGCGGTTCGGCCAGCCGCCCGCGTCCTCGAGCGCCTGCGGGAGATCCCAGTGGTAGAGGGTCACGACCGGATCGATCCCGCGCTCCAGGAGGCCGTCGACCAGCTCCGAGTAGAACGACAGGCCGGCCGGGTTGAACGGACCCGAACCGCCCGGCTGGACCCGCGGCCAGGCGATCGAGAAGCGGTAGGCCCCGACCCCGAGGTCGCGCAGGATGTCCAGGTCGCCCCGCCAGCGATGGAAGTGGTCGACCGCCACGTCGCCCGTGTCGCCGTTCAGGACCCGCCCCGGGGTGTGGCTGTACGTGTCCCAGATCGACGGCGTCCGGCCCCCGGCGGTCGCGCCGCCCTCGATCTGGTAGGACGCCGTGGCGGCTCCCCACACGAAGCCGGCCGGGAAGGTGCGCGGGTCTGAGGTGGTCGTCATGGCGGGCATCGTACGCGTTGGGCGGCTGCCGGGGCGCGCCACCGGATCGGTCCTCGGCACTGGCGGGCGGGCCTATCATTGGACCACCGTTTCGCGCGGGCCGCGAGGCGGCGACGTGGCGATCGGAGGTAGTTCCCATGGATGCGCGGATTGGCGATCGGATCGTCCTGGAGTCGGACAAGGTGGGCGTGCCGACACGACAAGGAGAGATCCTGAAGGTGATCCCGCACGAGAGCCACGTCGAGTTCCAGGTCCGCTGGGACGACGGGCACGTCAGCGAGATCCGACCGGCCGGTGCCAGCTACCGGATCCTGGCAAAGGTTGACGCCCGCAAGGCCTGACGCGCGCCAGGACGCAGGCGGAGGCCCGGCCGACCGGGCGCCGGGCGCTAGACTCGGACCGTGCCCGCGCTCGACGACGCCCCGCAGCTCGAGGCCGACGACCGAGCCACCTGGCACGCCTGGCTCGAGGCGAACCACGCGACGGCCACCGGCGTCTGGCTGGTGACCTGGCGCCCCCGCTCCGGCCGCGTCGGCCTCGACTACGAGGCGGCCATCGAGGAGGCGCTCTGCTTCGGCTGGGTGGACAGCACCGGCGGCCGGGTCGACGACGACCGCGGCAAGCTCTACTTCGCGCCGCGCAAGCCGCGCAGCATGTGGGCCGCCACCAACAAGGCTCGGGTGGAGCGACTGATCGCCGACGGGCGGATGCGGCCGGCCGGCCTGGCCGTCATCGAACGCGCCAAGGCCAACGGCTCGTGGACGATCCTCGACGGACCCGAGCGGCTCGAGGTCCCGCCCGATCTCGCCGCCGCCTTCGACCGCCACCCGCCCGCGGCCCGACAGTTCGCGGCGTTCCCGCCATCCGCGCGCAAGATGATGCTCGGCTGGATCTCGCAGGCGCAGCGCCCCGAAACGCGTGCCGCGCGGATCGCCAAGGTGGCCGAGGCGGCCGCCCGCAACGAGCGAGCCCTCGGCTGACTACCGCCCCGGCACGGTCCGTCGCACGCCGACCCGCTTGCGCAGGCTCGGCTGCGCCACCGCTCCGGCGTCGACGCGGCGGGCCCCGAGGAACGCCGCGAACCGCGACATTCCTTGCCCGAGCGCCTCGGCGAAGGCGTCATCGCGCGCCAGCGCCTCGTCCTCCAGCCAGAAGCCGTTGATCACGAGCGTGTCGCCCGCCCGGTGGAGCTTGCTGTCGAAGCGGGCGACCAGTCGGTCGCCCCACAGGATCGGGAGCGTGTAGTAGCCCCACCGGCGCAGGTGGGCGGGCTTGTAGACCTCCCAGACATAGTCGAAGCCGAAAAGCGGCTTGGCCCGGCCGCGTGCGCTGACCGGGTCGAGCGGCGACAGGAACGTGGCCTCCGCGTCCGTCGTCGCCTCCAGCGGCTCCCAGGCCGCCGGCCGCCCGCCCGCGGCGAGCAGGTCGAGGATCGGCCGGTCCTCCGCGAGGGCGAGCTGCGGCTGGCGCCAGCGGTCGACACGGACCTCGATCAGCCGTCCGGACGCCAGCTTCGCGTCGCGCCCCGCTCGAACCGCTCGCGCCGCGACACCATCACGTCGCCGATCCGCCACAGGTAGTGCAGCGCAAGCGCGCTGTCCTTCCGGCCGCGGTAGTGGTCCACGCGGGTCCTCGCCCCCATCTCGAGGTCCCGGTTGGCGACCTCACCGCGCTCCCTGAGCACCTCGCGCATCTCGGCGATCGCCGCGGCGTGCTCCTGGCGGAAGGCGACCCAGTTCGGCTGGTCGATCTCACGGCGCATCAGCACGCGCCAGTACGGCAGCTCGTCCATCGGCCGGACCGCGAGCCAGCCGCCCCAGTCGAAGAACTTGCGCTGCTCGTAGGCCAGGGTCGCCCAGTCGTCCGAGTAGTAGTCGATGACCCGGCTCTGGAGGATTAGGTCGTGCGCCCGGGCGACCGCCACCAGCGGATCGAGCTGGAGGTGCTCGACCGCCCGCATCGCCTGTTCCGTGCCGGCCAGTCCTCGCCAGCGCCGTCCGGGCCAGAGCCCCTGGCGGCCGAGGATGTAGCGGCGGGCGGTCTCGATCGAGATCTCGACGGACATGGTGCGGCCCATGGTCGCAGGCCGCCGGGCGCCGTGTCCGCCGACTATCATCGGCCGACGTTTCGCCCGGGCAGGAGAGGTCCGATGGTCATCGCCACGACACCCGTGTTCCGCACCGACGCCTTCATCGACGGCGCGTTCCGGCCGGCCCTGAGCGGGGCGCGGTTCGTGACCGAGAACCCGGCCACCGGCCAACCGCTGGCCGAAGTCGCGGCGGGCGACGCGGCCGACATCGACCTGGCGGTTCGGGCGGCGCGCCGGGCATTCGACGACGGACGCTGGTCGCGCCGGTCGCCCGCCGACCGGAAGGCCGTGCTCCTGCGCTTCGCAGACCTGCTCGAGACCAACCTCGAGGAGCTGGCGATGCTCGACTCGCTCGAGGCGGGCAAGCCGATCACCGACTGCCGGGACGTCGACCTCCCGGACACGGTCCGCACCTTCCGCTGGTACGCGGAGGCGATTGACAAGCTGTTCGACGCCGTCGCGCCGACCGGGCCCGAGGCGGTCGCCCTGATTCTGCGCGAGCCGACCGGGCGCGGCGGCGGGGGCCGCCCTGGGGCGGCACATGGACGTCGACAAGGTCACCTTCACTGGCTCGACCGAGGTCGGCCGGCTGTTCCTGCAGTACGCCGCAGAGAGCAACCTCAAGGAGGTCACCCTCGAGTGCGGCGGCAAGAGCCCGCAGGTCGTGCTCGCCGACGCGCCGGATCTCGACCAGGTCGCGGCCGACGTCCTGTTCGCCGGGTTCATGAACATGGGCGAGAACTGCTCGTGCGGGTCGCGCCTGATCGTCCACCGATCGGTCCACGAGGCGCTGGTCGAGCGGCTCGTGGCGCAGCTCGACGGCTGGATCGTGGGCGATCCGCTGGATCCCGGGACGAAGCTCGGTCCGATGATCGAGCGGCCGCATCTCGACAAGGTCCTCGGCTACATCGAGGCCGGGCGGGCCGGCGGCGCGCGCGTGGTGGCCGGCGGCGGCCGGACGCTCGAGGCGACCGGCGGCTACTTCGTGGCACCGACGATCTTCGACGACGTCCGCAACGACATGAAGATCGCCCGCGAGGAGATCTTCGGTCCGGTCCTGTCGACGATCCCGTTCGACACCGAGGACGAGGCCATCGCGCTGGCGAACGCGACGAGCTACGGGCTGGCCGCCTCGCTGTACACGAAAGACCTCGACACGGCGTTCCGCGTCGGGCGCGCGCTGCGGGCCGGGACCGTGTCGGTCAACGCGTACTCGGAGGGCAACATCAGCACGCCCTTCGGCGGCTACAAGGAATCGGGCTTCGGCGGCCGGGACAAGGGCCTCGAGGCGCTCGAGCAGTACACCGAGAAGAAGACGCTCTGGATCACGCTCCGGGGGTAGCCGGGAGCGAGCGGGGTGCCGGGGACCGGGCCGACGCCGGGGACCGGGCCGACGCCGGGGACCGGGCCGACGCCGGGGACCGGGCCGACGCCGGGGACCGGGCCGACGCCGGACGCCGGGGACCGGGCCGACGTTCTACCAAACCCGGGTGGTAGGCGCGGCCGTCGAGGCCCCCGCAGCCCCCGAAGCACCCCGCCAACGAGCGTGGAATGGGACGCAACGAGCGCGGCCGGCGTCGCGAATCGCGCGACAACGCGCAGCTCACCACCCGGGTTGGTACTTGCGCCTGGGAGCGCTGTGGGCCGCGTGTCGTTGACCGGCCGCCGGCAGCCGGTCCGCCGTGTGAAACGGGCCCTACCGCACCGGTGCCCTCCGCGCCTCGAACCCGAGCCGCCGCGCCTCGCCGACGGTCAGCAGCGGCACCCGCTTCCAGGTGAACGCCGTCGCCAGCGCGTCCCACACCGGGGCGAGCTCCCAATACGCGCTGTGGGACTTCGGGAAGTCGAGGCCGGAGTGGACCCGCAGGTCCACCACGCTCGCGCGGCCGTCGGATCGACGGAACAGCGGCTCGGCCACGAACGACAGGAAGTCACGGCTGTCGTACACGTTGAGCCAGGGGACCGGCAGGTACGGCGGGTTCGCCTCGTCGTACGGCATGGACGCGATCGCGTCGAACGCGTACAGCAGCGGTGCCTGCGTCCCGACCGTCACGCAGGCCTCGACCGGCGCCCCGGGCCAGCTCGCCAGCAGGTCGACCAGCGCGATCCCGCCGAGGCTCAGGGCGACGGGCAGGACCGGCCGATTCCCGGCGGCCCCGGCGGCACGAGCGAGCTCCTCGCGCAGGATCGACTGGATCGACGCGCGGTGCCGCTGGTAGCCGATGACGTCGGCGAGCATCTGGGCGCCGAGCGCCTCGAGCAACGCTTCGCGATGATCCTCGAAGTAGTAGGTCGCCAGCTTGAGGATGGTGTCCTTCCGGATCCCGGCACCGAGCCGTGGCACCGGGACCGGCGCGGAGCGGCGCCCGCGATAGAGGGCGTTGCGCCAGTTGCCGAGCCGGAGGCCGGACCGTCGTCGCCACTCGGGCGCGACGACGGTCACGTCCCAGCCTCGCGCCCGGATCTGCCGCTCGATCCGGGCGACGTTCGCGATCAGCCCCTCCGACGTCTCGGCCGCACCGTGGACGAAGAAGAGCACGCCACCGGGCGCGGGCGGCGGCGAAGCATGCGGCGATACGGCTGAACGACGGCTCGGCACGGTCGGCCTAGGATAGAGGCCATGGCGAGCGCGACGACGGACCCGCGACCGATCTCGATCCTGCGCTGCGCGAACTGCGGCGCGGCCAACCGGATCGCACCGAGCCCGCGAGGCGCGCCGCACTGCGGGACCTGCGGCAAGCCGCTGCCGTGGCTCGTCAACGCGACCGAGGCGACCTTCGACGTCGAGGTTCGCGCCGCGCCGACCGTCGTCGTCGACCTGTGGGCGCCGTGGTGCGGGCCGTGCCGGTTCGTCGGACCGATCCTCGAGGAGCTGGCGCGCGACTGGGCCGGACGGCTCAAGGTCGTCAAGGTCAACGTGGACGAGAACCAGGCGCTCGCGCTCCGGTACGACGCCCGGAGCATCCCCACGATGCTGGTCATGCGCGACGGCCAGGTCGTCGACCGGATCGTCGGCGCCCTCGCGAGGCCCCAGCTGGTGGCCCGGCTGGAACCGAAGCTCAAGCCGCGGAAGCCGCCTGCCCAGGTTCCTGGAGGAACGCGCTAAGGGGCAGTTGCTCGACCTCGGGCCCGGGCGAGGGCTCGAGCTTCCAGGGCCGGCGATCGGCCACCCCGTACGCCGAGGCCAGGTCACGGACCTTGCGACGAACCGGCCCGACGATGTCGTTGCCGAGGTACGCCCGGTGGGCGTACAGGCGCTCGTAGCGGGGCAGGAGCTCAGGCCAGTCGCGGGCGAGGTTGTCGAGGAAGTGCTCCCGGGTGCCCGGTCGCAGGTAGACCACGTTGGCCCACACCGACGTCGCCCCGGCGTCGCGGGCGGCACGCACGACCTCGGCCATGGCGGCCGGATCGTCCGACAGCCCGGGCAGGATCGGTGCCATCCCGACGCTTGCATCGATCCCCGCGTCGATCAGCGTTCGGATCGCGCGCAGGCGCTGGCGCGGCGGCGCCGTCCCCGGCTCCGTTCGGCGCCAGATCTCGGGATCGAGCGTCGGGATCGAGAACGTCACCCCGACGGACGCTCGGCGCGCGGCATCGGACAGGACGTCGACGTCGCGGACCACGAGCGGGCCGCGGGTGATCAGGCCGAACGGCGTCCGCGACGCCCCGAGGGCAACGATCGCGCCGCGGGTCAGGCGGAACCGGCCCTCGGCCGGCTGGTAGGGGTCCGTGGCGGTCCCGACCGCCACCTTCTCGCGCCGCCAGGACCGACGGCCGAGCTCTCGCCGGAGCACCTCGACGACGTTGGTCTTGACCCGGATCGAGGTCCCATAGCGCCAGTCCGACGGCCGGTCGGCGACCTTCTCGAACGCCCGGACGAAGCAGAATGTGCAGCGGTGGGCGCAGCCCATGTACGGGTTGAGGGACCAGGCGAACGGCATGTTTCGAACGCGGTTGAGCGCGGTGCTGCAGGGTTCGTCACGGTACGCTGCCGCCATCCGGGGACGATAGAACATCTGTTCTGATCCTGCCAGCCTCTTGTACGCCAGACTGCGCGGATGCATCGGACCGACATCGACGGGCTGTTCGGATCCAACGTCCACGGGGGCTGAACCCGCAGCAGGATCGGGGGGTGGTGGCGAAGCTCGATCCCGGGTATGATGGAATCCGCGCCACGGGAAACGCCGTGGGCACATACGACAGCTCGACGCAACTCGGACTCCTCTCACGACTGACGCGAGAACCCGACGAAGGGATCGCGCCGAATGTCGAGAGGAGTTTCTCTTTTGTACAACGACAAGAATCTGACCTGCGCGGACTGTTCACAGGAATTCGTGTTCACCGCGTCGGA
>JACQEF010000227.1 GCA_016200745.1 Chloroflexota bacterium
GGCCAGGCGACGGATGGCGATCCTTGACCTGCATCCGGCGCTGACGCTGGCGGACCTCCATGCGATGCGGGCCCACCGGTTCGCCGAGGACCCCGCGCCGTACGCTTCCGACGAGACGGGTGAATGATCGAGCTCTGGGATACGAGTGCCCTCATCCAGGCCACTCGTGACCCTGCGGTTGCCACTGAACTGCGCGACGCGCTCGCGACCGACGCCGTCGCCATCAACGAGGCCGTCCTGCTCGAATACCTCAACGGCGCTCGAAACACCGGCGAATATGCGCGATTCGAGGACGCCCTCCGCGCGGTGCGATTGCTGACGACGACGCCCGACGACTGGCAGCGCGCCCTGGGGGTTCACCGAATGCTGGCCGAAAGCGGACCGGGCCACCAGCGCATTGTCCGGCTCGTCGACCTGATCGTCGCCGCGGTCGCCGAACGACACGGGTACCCGATCGTCCATGTCGATCGTGATTACGAGCGGATCGCGACCCTCACAGGCCAGGCGGCGCGCCGGGTGTCGTCGGCCTGAATTGCCGGCCGCGGGAAGGCCGCGCCTGACGCTACCCTTGACCCATGCCCGCCGAATTCATCTACACCACCTACCGGCTCGCCCGGCACTACCCGCCGGACCGGACCGTCCTCGAGAACATCTCGATCTCGTTCTACCCGGGCGCCAAGATCGGCGTCATCGGGCCGAACGGTGCCGGCAAGTCGGGCCTGCTCAAGATCATGGCCGGGCTGGACGACGGGTTCGTCGGCGAGGCGCGACTGACGCCCGGCTTCACCGTGGGCTACCTCGCGCAAGAACCGGAGCTCGACCCGGCCAAGGACGTCAAGGGCAACGTGCTCGACGGCGTCCGCCCGGTCCAGGACCTGATCGACCAGTACAACGCGGTGATGGCCAAGTGGGCGGACCCCGACGCCGACTACGACGCGATCGGCAAGGAGCAGGCCTCGCTCGAGGACAGGATCGCCGCCGCCGACGCCTGGAACCTCGAGCGCAACGTCGACATCGCGATGGACGCGCTGCGCTGCCCGCCCGACGACGCCGACGTGACGAAGATCTCCGGCGGCGAACGGCGTCGCGTGGCACTCGCCCGCCTGCTCCTCAGCCACCCCGACCTCCTGCTCCTCGACGAGCCGACCAACCATCTCGACGCCGAGTCGGTCTACTGGCTCGAACGCTTCCTCCAGGAGTACTCGGGCACGGTCGTCGCGATCACCCACGACCGTTACTTCCTCGACAACGTCGCGCAGTGGATCCTCGAGCTCGATCGGGGCCGGGGGATCCCGTTCCAGGGCAACTACTCGAGCTGGCTCGAACAGAAGCTCGATCGCCTGAGCCGCGAGCAGAAGACCATCGACGCGAAGCAGCGGACGCTCGCGCGCGAGCTCGAATGGGTGCGCCTCTCCCCGCGCGCGCGGCAGGCCAAGGGCAAGGCCCGCCTGGGCGCCTACGAGAAGCTGCTGGCCGAGGCCAACGCGGCCAAGGACCAGGCACGCCAGCTCGAGATCGCGATCCCTCCCGGACCCCGCCTCGGGGACACCGTGATCGAGGTCAAGGACCTGGCCAAGGCGTTCGGCGACAAGGTCCTGATCGATGGGCTGTCGTTCTCGCTGCCGAAGGCCGGGATCGTCGGCATCATCGGCGCCAACGGGGCCGGCAAGACCACGCTATTCCGGATGCTCGTCGGCCAGGAGCCGCCGGACCGCGGCCAGATCGTGATCGGCGACACCGTCCAGCTGAGCTACGTCGACCAGAGCCGCGACGACCTCCAGGGCGACAAGAGCGTCTACGAGGAGATCAGCGGCGGCAACGAGCTGATCAAGGTCGGGAACCGCGAGCTCCCCGCGCGGGCGTACGTGAGCAGCTTCAACTTCCGGGGCACGGACCAGCAGAAGCCCGTCGGCAAGCTGTCCGGCGGCGAGCGCAACCGGGTCCACCTGGCCAAGCTGCTCAAGTCGGGCGGCAACGTCCTGCTGCTCGACGAGCCGACCAACGACCTCGACGTGGACACGCTCCGGGCGCTCGAGGCGGGGCTGGAGTCATTCCCGGGCTGCGCCGTGGTGATCAGCCACGATCGCTGGTTCCTCGACCGGATCGCCACCCACGTCCTGGCGTTCGAGGGCGACAGCGTCGTCCGCTGGTTCGAGGGCAACTTCACCGAGTACGAGGAGTACCGCCACCGCGAGCTCGGCGTGGCGGCGGATCAGCCGCACCGGATCCGGTACAAGAAGCTGGCGGGTTGAGGGTCGCTCCGACTGAAGGGTTGCCGACGTGATGCATGTCGGATGCATCTGGTGCGGCCGATGGTGGGCCCGAGCCGGGCGACGAACGCCAGATCAGGTCGACCTGTCCCGCGGGGTTCCCGGAAGGTTGCGGTACGAACTCTCTGCGCGTCGGGCGACGCGGACAACGATGACCATCGAGGCCGCGTCGTCGATCGCGTAGATCACCCGGAGGTCACCGACGCGGAGTCGCCAGAACTCGCTCCCGACGAGCTTGGTGGATCCGGGTGGTCGGGCGTCCATCGCGAGGGCGAGAATCGGCGCGCGCGAACTCGCGGCGTCCCCCGGAGGCAGCCGCCTGAGCTGGCGCTGAGCGGCCGGCGCCAGGTCGATTCGGTACCGAGCCTCACTCACCGTGTCGGGTCGTACGTCGCCCTCGCCTCCGCGGCGAGCTTGCCGAAGAACGCCTCGGCCGCCTCTCCCCCGTCGCGACGGTATTCCTCGAGGGCCGTCTGTGCGGACTCAACGTCTTCGCGTGTCTCTTCGGCCTCCAGCCAGGCAGCCAGGGCCGCCTCGACGACCTCGCGAACACTGCGATCGGAGCGCGCCGCCTCGACTTTCACGGCGCGATAGAGATCCGGGTCGAGATCGATGGTTACCTTCATTCGACAAGCATACCAGCATGCTGGGTTACTGGCATCCGCTCGTCGATCGGAGCAACCAATAGCAGAGAAGCTTGACGCAACCACACAGTTGCGATATCGTGCGGAGCAACCAATCGGTTGCAATACGCAGGAGGCATGTGATGGGATTTCCTGGTCGAATCGAGCGGACCGTCGAGGTTGCTCACCCGCCCGCCAGGGTCTGGGCGGCACTCACCACCGCCGAAGGGCTCGGCGCCTGGTTCGGCAACGCGGCGACCATCGACCTCCGCCCGGGCGGCAGCGCCGAGCTGACCTGGACCGACGGCCATAAGGCGTCGATGCGGATCGAGCGTGTCGAGGAGCCACGGGTCTTCGGCTACACCTGGGGCATCTACGGCCTGCCGGACGACGATCCGCGCCACACCTACGTCGAGTTCACGCTCGAGCCGACCGCGACCGGCACCCGGCTGACCGTCGTCGAATCGGGCTTCGCGCAGCTGCCGGACGACGAGTACCGCACCGCGTTCGAGGCCAACACCGGCGGCTGGGCCCACGAGCTGGGCGAGCTGGTCGAGTACCTCGATGCCAACGCGGCCTGACATCGAGGCCGTCGCCGAGGAGGTCTTCAGCGCCCTGGCGGACCCGAGCCGGCGAGCGATCCTCGCGGCGCTCGCGGCCGGCGGGCCGGCGACGGCGACCGACCTGGCCACTCGCCTGCCGATCACCCGCCAGGCGATCGCCAAGCACCTGGCGCTGCTGGCGGAGGCCGGGCTGGTGGCGGCCGAACCGGGCGAGCGGCGCCGGGTTCGGTACCGGCTTCGCTCCGCCCCCATGCAGGTGGCCCAGCAGTTCCTGGCCGCGCTGGCCCGCGACTGGGACCGCCAGCTCGATGCCCTGCAGGAGCACCTCAACACCATCGTGGCGGTTCAGCCGGCGCGAACGAAGAAAGCACAGGAACCGAAATGACGAACGACAAGACGAGCGCCTGGACCCGCCCGCCCGAATGGCTCCCCGATCAACCGTCCGCGACCGGTCACCGGGTCGGGACGCGGGAGGAATGGGACGCCGCCCGCGAGAACCTGCTGGTTCTCGAGAAGGCGCACACGAGGATGGGCGACGAGCTGGCACGCCAGCGGCGCGAGCTGCCCTGGGTTCGTGTCGAACAGGACTACCGTCTCGACACCGAGGCCGGCCCACGGACGCTGGCCGAGCTGTTCGACGGTCGCAGCCAGCTGCTCATCTACCACTTCATGTTCGGCCCGAGCTATCAAGCCGGCTGCCCGGTCAACTCGTCGATCGCCGACAGCATCAGCGGCGTCCTGCCCCACCTCCACGCGCGGGACGTGACCATGCTCCTCGTGTCGGGTGCCCCGATCGAGCAACTGCAGGCCTACAAGCGGCGGATGGGCTGGAGCCTGCCGTGGGCGTCATCGGCCAACAGCCCGTTCAACGCCCACCTCGGCTACTCGAGTGACCCGGACACGACCCGGGCGTGGGTGACCGAGCAGTACGGCTCGCTGCCACCGATCGTCGACAGCAACGCTCGCGCGAGCGGGACCGACGTCGTCGGCTACCTGACCGAGAGCCCGGGCTTCAGCGCCTTCGTCCTTGAGAACGGCGTCGTCTACCAGACCTACCAGACCGGCTGGCGCGGCCTCGAGTTCCTAATGGGCTACTACCCCATCCTCGACCGGGCGCCGAAGGGCCGCCAGGAGGACGACGGGTTCCAGCTGTGGATCCGGCGCCACGACGAGTACTAACCGAGCGGGTGCCAGGTCGGACGTCAGGCTCAACGGTCGCTCGTGAGCTCGACGACGAACACGAGAATGAAGAAGATCGGTGCTCCGATCATGATCGCCAAGGTAATCACGGCCGCGACCTGAAGCAGTTGCTGGACGTCGATCCCGAGATGCTGAGCGATGCCGACGCCAGCCAACGCCACGAACGCGATCACCGCGAGCAGAAAGCTGGCAACCGCGTAGAAGAGGGGCGCGACGGTTGAGCGTGTGACGCGTCCTCTGTTGCGTGGCTCGTTCTCTTCCATCGACTCCATAAGGCCTAGCCAACCGCCAGCTTGAACTGCTCATAACGCCGCTCAAGGCGAGCCCGGTCAGGCAAGTCAGAAATGCGGCGTGGCAGGTGGATCAACTGCCCGTGAATCTGCTGCAGTCCGACCACGAGCATCGGCCCGTCCGACTCGCGGAGGACTGACGGGCGCACATCGATGACGTAGTCGGGACGAATGGCGAAGAAGAACCTATCGAATCCGGCGTGATGGAGCTTGCAGAGCGCGACGCCGTTGCTAACCACAGGCTCGCCCTCGGCATCGCTGTCGGGCGTGATGTGCGCCGCGTCCAGCAGCTCCTGGTGGCGCAGCCGACACAGCGCACATCGTTCTGCGTACGCTCGGATCACCCGCTCACGGAATGCCGCCTGGTGCAGCCTGCGCCGGAACGTGTCGGTCACATAGGCGCGCCGTGGCTCGGCCGCGTCCTCAGCAACGACCAGGGCGCCCAAGGCGTCACTCTCAACGGCGTAGAGGTCGTCGACCTGCATCGAGAAGCGCAGTTGCTCGGGATGATCCTCGACGACGAATACGGGGTAGGCAGCGACGTAACTGCCACGCTCGATCGCATGGAAGTACACAATCGGAACCCGCTCAATCATCGCGCGTCGAAGCCCGCGGTTGTCTCGATGCTCCGGGTCGAGCCCACGGTAGGCGTAGCGCAATGTCCCGGCCTGGCGGTCGAAGTTGTCATCGTACGGGCCGCCGACGGTCGTCGTGATCGATAGTGGGAGCTCGCAGACAGCCGGCTTCCAGATCCCCGATGGGCCTACGAGGGGAATTCGGCGACCGTCCAGACTGAAGGTCTCCAGCGCCGTTCTGGAAATGGACTCGCCGGACTCCTCGCGCTGACGCGTGAGCCAATCGAAGGTCCGAAGCCTGATTTCGCGGTCCGCTTCCCCGATCACCGCGAGAGCGTACAGGCTGTGACGATGCGACTTCTGACCTTGACAGCATGCGGGATACAACGTTGTGCTGCTCATTCATTGGAGGTGCTTCCAAGATCCGTTCTCGGACACTCGTGGGGAGCAGCGGCCGCTGCGCTACCGGTCTAGTCATCGCGACTTCTCGACAGGCGGATCGAGCCGCGGCGCCTGGCTTGGGGTGCGGACGCGTGTGGCCCGAATCAACCTGCCACTCGGGCATTGGTCGTGTGCTTGTCGAGCTCGTCATCGTCCCGCAATAGTCCGCCGATATGCTCGCGACATGACCGACACCAAGCCCACCCCCTCCCCCATCAAGACCGACGCCGAATGGCGTGCCGAGCTGACCCCCGAGCAGTACCGCGTCCTCCGCCAGAAGGGCACCGAGCGCGGCTTCACCGGCGAGCTGTGGGACGAGCACCGGCCCGGCATCTACCGCTGTGCCGGCTGCGGCAGCGAGCTGTTCCGCTCGGAGGCCAAGTTCGAATCGGGCACCGGCTGGCCGAGCTTCTTCGCCCCGGCCGACCCGGCGGCCGTCGCCACCCAGACCGATCGATCCCTGTTCATGACCCGGACCGAGGCGAACTGCGCCACCTGCGGCGGGCACCTGGGCCACGTCTTCGACGACGGACCGAATCCGACCGGTCTGCGCTACTGCATCAACTCGGCGGCGCTCAAGCTCGACCCGAAGGCGTAGGACTGCCCGTTCGCGTTGTGATGCCCACCTGCGGCTCCCTCAGGGACGCCCATCGCGACGCCCGGGGCCAGCGAATCTGACGAGATGTAGTCACGGACGTCGCACTAGCCTGCTAGCATGACTACATGGACGTCGGAATTCGCGAATTGAAGGCTCGGCTCTCCGAGCACATCGACCGCGTCGCAGCCGGCGAGATCATCACGATCACGAGTCGCGGTCGGCGGGTCGCCCAGATCGTGCCCGTCTCGGGGCGCGGCAACCTGGATCGCGGCGTCGCCGAAGGATGGATCACCCGGAGGGCCGATCGACCGCCGGCGCTCGTCGTCCGCCGGCCACCGCTCGCCGGCACGCCGAGCACGACCGAGCTGATCCGCCGAGACCGCGACGCATGACGCTCTACCTGGATAGCAGCGCGTTCATCAAGCGGTATGTTGACGAGGAGGGCAGCGATACCGTTGAAGCACTGCTCGCCGCGGACCCGGAGTGGGTCACCGCGCGTCACACGCTGGTCGAGGTCGTCCTCGCCCTGCATCGACGGCTCGGGGACGTCGAGTGGGCCGCCGCACGCGAGTCCTTCGATCGAGACTGGGATCGCTCCTACGTCGTGTCGCTCGACGACGACGCCTGCCGCCGTGCGGCCGAGTTCGGCGTTGCGACCGGCGCCCGCACCCTCGACGCCCTCCACCTCGCGGCGGCCGACCGCGTCGGCGGCCGGTCGATCCCGATCGTCACCTTCGACGTGCGCCAGGCAGTGGCCGCTCGCGCGCTCGGGTTCAGCGTGATCGGCGCCTGAGGGGCCGGCCGTCGCGACTAGAACCCGAGGACCTCGTCCACCAGGACGACGGTGATGCGCCCGGGCTGGATCTCCCGGTTGATGATCAGCACCTTGTTGATGCCGCTGTGGACGCCATACGCCGCTTGGGCACGGACGTCCTCGAGCGGGAAGGCGTACTCGTCGATCCGGCGCAGCCCTTCGTCGAGATCGGGCACGATCTTCTGGGTGCCCGCGACAAGGATGACCTTGCCGCCGCCCGACGCGTATGGCCCGACCTGGCTGCCAGTACTCGAGGCCGCGATCAGCGATCCCGTTTCGGTGATGGCCTGGACGCTCCCCAGCATCACGTCCGGAGCCGCAGAGAGGCGCCGGATCTGGTCGGCCTGGGTCGCGCGGTCCATGCCCCAGACCTGCGGACGCAGGGCATCGTAGCGACCGGACTTGTCCAGCTCGTCCGTGATCCCGGTGGCGTCGAGGGTGGCCGATGCGCCGTGATTGACCTGCGACCCGTCCGGGATGAGCCCTAGCACGACCCGCTTGGCCTCGGCGGCGTCCTTCGCCCGAATGACGGTGATCCCATGGCCTTCGAGGGCGGCGGCGGCTCGCTCGACGGAGGGTTCGCTGGCCAGGGTCCCGAATCGGCGGCTGATGGACGGATCGAGACCGGGCTTCACTTCTGTGATCATCTGGCTTTCCTTCGCTGTGTCGCGCTGCTATGCTTGCAACTGCAAATACCTTACGCC
>JACQEF010000228.1 GCA_016200745.1 Chloroflexota bacterium
ACGTACCAGATCGTCGCCGGCGAGCGCCGCTGGCGAGCGTCGCGTCTCGCCGGGCTCGAGACCATCCCGGCCCTGATCGAAGAGATCGACGACGATACCGCGCTCGAGATCTCGATCATCGAGAACCTCCAGCGCGAGGACCTCTCACCGCTCGACGAGGCGGCGATGTTCGACCGGATGATCCACGAACATGGCTACAGCATCCGCAAGCTGGCCGACAAGCTGGGCAAGGACAAGGGCTACCTGGAGAACCGGCTCCGTCTCGCCGACGCGCCGCCCGAGATCCGTGAGCTGGTGTCTTTGCGCAAGGACAGCCTGTCGCACGCCTACGAGCTGATGAAGGTCGATGACCCCAAGAAGCGACGCCGGCTCGCGGCCCAGGTCGCACGCGGCGAACTGACGCTCATCAAGCTGCGCGACAAGATCGAGGGGCGCCGGCCGCGGCCGGACTCGCCCACCGACGAATCCGGCCCGGCGGAGGTGCCGAATGCGGCCGCGGTCGAGGCGGAACCCGTCCCGGCGGAGGACTGGACGGCGCCCCGTCCGTCGCCCGCCATCACCGACGACTCGCTGATGGATGCCAAGCAGGGCCTCGATGACGCGGTCGAGACGCTGGTGGCCCTCCTGCGCAGCCCGGAGCTGCGTGGCGCGATCCCCGTCACCGATCGGATGAATCTCGCGAAGTACCTGACCATCGCCAAGCTCAAGCTCGAGAACGCGATCGCCATCGTCCGGTCCGACAACCCCGACGCCTGACGCGGTTTCGGGAATCGAGAGACCGGTACCTCGCCGTGCCGGCTTCTTCGTGTCTGACCCACCGGTCTGACCCGGTCAGCCCATCCCCCACAGCCAGCTGACCGCCAGGACGGCGATCCCGACCGCCTGCACCTCCCAGGCGCGCTCGAGGAGGATCGGCGACGCCGATCGCCCGAGACACAGGCCGGCGACGACAAGTCCGAAGCTCGCGAGGATCGCGGCCAGGGCCTGTGCACCGGCGCCCGCGACCCATGCCGAACCAAGGGCGACGATCCCGACGGCAACCTGAAGCGCGGCGCCGATCGCCCAGGCACGTCGCGGCCCGAGCCGGATCGCGACCGAGCCGACGCCGGCCGTCCGGTCGCGGGAGGTATCGGCGATCGCGTTGGCGATCGCCAGCTCGGCGCCGGCGACGATCGCGAGCGGAACGAGCAGCGCAAACAGCGTCGGCAGGCTGCCGGCGGCGCCGTACCAGCCGAACACCGGGAGGAGGGGGATCCCGATCGCGAACGGGACCCACGACCACGGCGTTCCCTTTGCCACGAGATCGTACCCATAGCCGATCGCCAGCCCGAACGCGGCGAGGAACAGGAGCCAGGGTCCTGAGAGCGCCGCCAGGAGGAGCCCGAGCCCCGCCGACCCGATGGCGACCGCCCGGGCGACGCGCGGCGGCACCCGGCCGGCCGGGATCGGCTTGTCCGGCTTCGAGACTGCGTCGTCGGGCGCGTCGACCACGTCGTTGACGACACCGATCGAGGCCTGCAGCGCGAGCATCGCGACGCCGAGCCGGACGACCACTCCACCGTCCCCGCCGGCCAGCAGGGCAAAGGCTCCGCTCGCGATCCCGTCGAGCAGGATCGGGAACGGATGCACCAGCCGGATCAGGCCGCCGATGAGTGTGAGAGGTGCCAGGCGCACCTCAGACGTAGACGATCTCCCCGAAGTTGGCCACGAGGTACGCGATCAACCGGTCGCGGCCGTCCGCGACCTGGGCTCGAATCCCCGGGACCAGGGCGTGCAGCGTGATCGCGGGGACCATCAGTCGGCCGGCGGCGTCGCGGCCCACCACGGCGGGCGGGCCGCCACCGGAAGCGAACACCCGTTCGAATGCACGCTCGTCGATGCCGCTCGCGGTCCGGAAGTCCTCGACCACCCGGACGACGCCGCGGCGGATCGCCACGTCGCGCATCAGCTCGGCGGCCCAAGCGTCGATCTGCTCGTCGGTCTGGTCGGCCAGCCGCGCTTTGTACTCTGCCGGATCGGCTGACAACCCCGTCGCGCCCACGATCCCTCCTGCATGTCCGGAATTGCCCAGCAGTATGCCAGACGGTCAGCTGCCGCTCGCTCGACGGGCCAGGCCGGCGGCGCGCGTCGCCTCCCGCGACCCTTCGGGCCAGTCATTGAACCGATCCGTGACCCATCTCCCGAAACGCCCAGGTTCCGGCACCTCCGGGGCATCCCGGACCATCTCGTGCAAGGCCGCCCAGGTCCGGGCGGTCAGGGCCTTGACACGTTCGCGATCAGCCCGGCCGATCGCCCGGAGCGGCTCCCCCACCCGCACGCTGACCGTCGCGCCGAGGTGCAGCCAGCTCGTCCCGTTGATCGCGATCGGGACGATCGGCACCGACGCGCGGAGCGCGAAGAATGCCGTCCCCTCGTCGATCGGCCAGAGCTCCGATTCCGAGGCGTGGATCCGGCCCTCGCCGGCGATGGCGATGACCGCACCGCTCGACAGGATCGATTGGACCCGGCGGGTGACGCCGAGCAGGTCGTCCTTCTCCGGCCGGAACGGGATGGACGAGCCGGTCCAGGCCATCAGGCGGTTCCGCGCGCCCACCCGCATGTCCGCTTCCTTCGGACCGAAGAAGTAGAGCCGGGGTCGCATCGGGAGGACCGCCATCAGGATGAACGGGTCCACCCACCCGAGGTGGTTGAAGCAGTAGATCGCCGGTTCGCGCGGCAGCCGTTCCCGGGCGTCAACGCGGACACGCACGTAGCACCGGACGAGGACCCACACGGCGATCCGGGAGATCCAGTACCGGAGACGGCGACGCCAGGCAGGGAGCGTGTCGGTGCGGGATCCCGGCATCGCCATGGGATCGGCCCCGATCGGCCCCTAGCGGGCCGCGGGCTCCGACGACTCGCCAGCCGCGGGACCGGGCAGCGCGATGGCGTCGTCCGTCGGGGCCGGGCGGCCGTCGATGGCCGCGAACACGGCCCCGACGAACCGCGCGACCTCGTCGGCCTCCTCGTCGGACGCGTGGAGAATCTGGGATTCGAGCTGGAATGAGATCAGGCGGTGTCCGCCGTGGATCTCGACCGACAGCTCCCCGACCGAGACACGATGCCAGCGCACGATCTTGCCGGCGGCCCGTGGCCCCTCGCCGGGCATGTTCACGCGGACATTGACGACCGCCAGCCCGGCCGGCGTGAGGGCGAGGATCGCGTAGCGAGCGCCGGGGTCGTCGCCCCACGCGACCCAGCACTCCGGGTCTCGCTCCGAGCCGAGCAGGACCAGCGCGTCGGCGGCCGCAGCCATGACCTTGGTCGCCATCGATTCGCGATGCGACGACCCCGATTGCCACGCGCTGAGGCGCATGCCGGCCCTCCGCTGTGCCTGGCCCGGGCCGCGGTCCCGATCGTCGGGGGCGGCCCCGGCGCGAGGCTAGCACACGGGCGTCACATCCCGTTGGGTTCAGGCCATTCGGCCGTTTGCCGGTCGCGGTCGGTCGGGTACCGTGACGGCATGCGTATCCATCGTGGCTTTCTAGGCTGGGGCGTCTTCCTGATCCTCGCCGGGGCGATCCCACTGGCAGTTCGGGCCGGCTATCTGACCAACGACCAGCTCCGCAACGTCGGCAACCTCTGGCCCCTGATCCTGGTCGGAATCGGCGTGGGGCTGATTCTCTCGCGGACCCACTACGGGTTCCTCGGCGGGATCATCGTGGCGGCCACGTTCGGCGTCATCGTCGGCGGGCTGCTCGCCGGGAGCATCGGCGGGATTGACATCGGCTGCGGCTCCGGCAGGGGCACGACGGCGTTCGGGCCGCAGCAAGGCCCGCTGACCACGTCGTCCGCCTCGATCGACATCGACCTCAGCTGCGGCGACCTTACCGTGGCGGTCGCCCCGGGCAGCAACTGGCAGCTCGAGGGAGCCGACCGAGACGGAATCGGACCCAACGTGGACGCCAGCAACGATTCGCTCCGGCTGAGCTCGCGGGACACCCAGCGCGGCCCGTTCGGCGCCCTCGGTGAACGGTCGACCTGGCGGGTCACGTTGCCGGGTGGTCCGACGCTCGACACGCGGGTGACGCTCAACGCCGGCTCGTCCACGGTCAACCTCGCCGGCGCCGGCCTCGGCCGGTTCGAGACGACGCTCAACGCCGGCTCGACGACCGTCGATCTGGGATCCGTCCGCGCGATCTCGGAGGTTCGGGTCCAGGTCAACGCCGGATCCATCACGCTGACGCTGCCGCACCAGTCGGTGAGCGGCGCCATCGAGGTCAACGCAGGTTCCGTTGAGCTGTGCGCGGCGCCCGACGCCGGCCTTCGGATCCGGACCGACGAGAGCATCGTCTCGAGCTACGACTTCGCGGGCCTGACCAGGAACGGCTCGACCTGGCAGACGCCGGGCTACGACAGCTCGGCGATCAAGATCGATCTCGACGCCCATGCGACCGCCGGCTCGGTGAGCCTCGACCGGAGCGGCGGACCCTGCGGTGGCTGAACCGCTGCATCGGTCGCGTGACGATCGGATGCTGGCGGGCGTGGCCGCCGGGGTTGCGGAGACACTCGACGCGGATCCGTCGCTGGTCCGGATCGTCTGGGCGCTGCTCGCCATCCTGAGCGGCGGCGTCGCCGTCCTCGTCTACATCGTCATGGCGATCGTGGTGCCGGAAACGCCGATCGAGCCGTGGCGGCCCAACGTCCCCGCGCCGGGGCTCCCGTCAACCCGCACACGGTCCGAATGGCGCGCGGCGAGCCGTGCCGCCAGGCGCGCTCGACGCCAGCAAGGGCCCGGTTCGGGCGAGGCGGGCCTGGTCTTCGGGGTCGTGCTGATCCTCGTCGGTGCGCTCTTCCTGGTGCGCGAGGCGATCCCGTGGTTCGACTTCCACCTGTGGTGGCCGATCGGGATCATCGGCCTGGGCGTTCTGCTCCTCGTCGCGGCCATGCGACCGCGCCGGCCGACCGGGTAGCCGCGTCGCGTTCGCCGCCCGGGTTCGCAGGCAGCCCTCCGGCGCGTGTGCCGTCCCGTACGATGCAGGGGTGCCGTCCTCGATGTCGTGGGTGCTGACCGCATCGGTCGCTGGCCTGCTTGCCGGCCTTGGGCTGGTCGTGCGCGGCCTGGCTGGATACCGGTCCGCGCTGCGCGTCGGCGACACATCGACCTCGACGATCAGCTCGGCGGCCGCCGGCGAGGTCCGGATCAGCGGCGTGGTCGAGCCGGCCGAGCTCACGCTCGTGTCGCTGCTGCAGAGCACGCCGTGCGTCTACTACCGCGCCTCGATCGGCAACGGGGGCGACGCCTCCCTGCCGGACAGCCGCTACACCGAGGTGCGGTCGGTCGGCTTCCGGGTCCGCGATGGGACGGGCAGCCTTCGCGTGTTTCCCCGCGGCGCTCGCGTGGACGCGCCGCTGCGGTTCCACGACCAGACCGGCATCGCCGGCGACGAACCTCCCGGCCTGCAGCTCCGGACCGGACCCGGCAGGGCGTGGCCTGCGGCGCCAGGGCGGCCGGCTGGAATACCGCGAGCAACGGCTCGAGCCCGGGGACGCCGTGACCATCGTGGGGCGCGCGCTGCCGTTCCGGGACCTCGAGGATCCCGCGGCGGCGGATCTCGGACTGGGCGGTGACGACCTGGAGGCGGATCCGGAGATCGCCGCCGACCTGGCGGCGGCGCGGGCCGCGGGCACGCTCGCCGACGACGCGGACGAGGCCTGGGGCAACGCCGGGATCCCCGGGTTCGGCATCGGCCGGCCGGTCACGGCGCCGGTGATCGATCCGGCCGCCACGCCTCTCCCGCTGGCGACGGCCGACGCCGCCACCCGCGCGAAGCGCCGGTTCGAGATTGCCGCCGACGACCTGGTCATCGCAGCGTCGGCCGAGGTGCCGCTCCTGATCGCGTACGGCACGCCGGGCGCGGTCGTGGGTCGCGACCAGGCCCGGTTCGCCGTCGGCCTCCTGGGTGCCGGCCTGGCGATCGCCTCGGCGCTGGTCATCGCCCTCTCGCTCAGTGGTGGACTCGGCGCGTGAGCCCGGCTGTCGTCGCGGCGCTCTTCGCGGTCTCCCTGGTCGTCGCCATCGCCGGCTACATCGCGCTGGCGACCTACAACGCGATCGTCGCGCTTCGCCAGCGGATCGACAAGGCGTGGGCGAACATCGACGTCGTGCTGAAGCAACGCCACGACCAGCTGCCGAACCTGGTGTCCGCCGTCCGCGACCTGATGATGTTCGAGCGCGACGTGCTGACCCAGGTGACCCACGCCAGAGCCGCCTATTCGCCGACCGCGCCGATCCCCGACCAGGCCGTGACCTCCGACGTCACCAGCTCCGCCGTCCGATCGCTGTTCGCGGTCGTCGAGCGTTACCCGGACCTCAAGTCGCAGGGCAACGTCCAGGACCTGCAGGACGAGATCGAGCGGCTCGAGGCCATGATCGCGGACCGGCGCGAGCTCTACAACGACCAGGTCTACCGGTACAACACGGCGATCGGGCAGGTGCCGGGCGTGCTCCTGGCGTCCGTCTTCGGGTGGAAGCCGCGCCAGTTCTTTGCGGCCGAGCCTGCCGACTTCGCTCGCCTTGACACAGGCCTCGGGTCGACATGACGGCCGGGACCGCCACGGCCGCTGACGACACCCCCCAACCGCCCGGCGACCTCTGGCTGGTGCGCCACGGCGAGACGGAATGGGCGCGCCTCGGCCGGCATACCGGCCGGACCGACGTCCCGCTCACCGGCGCCGGTCGCGATCAGGCGCGCGTCCTGGGCCGGCGGCTGGCCGGCCATCGCTTCGGGCTCGTCCTGACCAGCCCGCTGTCGCGGGCGGCCGAGACCGCGGCGCTTGCCGGGTTCGGCGCCGTCGCCGAGCCGGAGCCCGACCTGATGGAGTGGGACTACGGCTCGCTCGAGGGGCGCGAGACCCCGGAGATCCGGGCGGCCTACCCGGGCTGGACGATCTGGCATGGACCGTGGCCCGGCGGGGAGACCATCGGCGACGTCGCGGCGCGGGCGGATCGGGTCGTGGCCAGGGTCCGCGCCGGCGTCGGCGGGGACGCCCTTGTCTTTGCGCACGGACACCTGCTCCGGGTCCTCGCCGCCCGGTGGTTGGGTCTCGCTCCCGGATCGGGACGCTGGTTCGCGCTCGACACCGGCACGATCTCGGTCCTCGGCTGGGAACGCGGGATGCCCGTCGTCCAGACCTGGAACGCAGGCGACCCGCCACCGTGAGCCCCACGGTGGACCCGAACGCGGTCGAGGCGTACCTCCACGAGCACATCCCGATCTCGCGGGCGATGGAGATCGCAGTGGCCGAGGCATCCACGGAGCGAGTGGCCCTGGGCGCCCCGCTCGAGCCCAACGTCAACCACCGGAGCACCGTGTTCGGCGGCAGCTGTGCGTCCGTCGCCATCCTGGCGGCCTGGACCCTGGTCCACCTGCGGGTCCAGGAGACCGGACTGGTCGCCCGGGTCGTGATCCAGCGCGGCGCGACGGACTACCGTCTGCCGATCGTGCGCGCCTTCGTCGCGACGTGCGAATCGCCGGGAGAGCCGGCATGGGATCGCTTCGTCCATGCACTCGGGCGCCGAGGCCACGCGCGCATCGAGCTCGAGGCCACGGTAACGAGCGACGGCGTCATCGTCGCGACGTTCTCGGGCGCCTACGTCGCGATCGTGACCGGACCCGATAACCGCGGCGAGGCCGGTGCCGGGGCCGGAACGATCGGCTAGGGCGCGGCCTGGAACCGCACGTCGCGGGCCGCCGACCGGGCTCCAGGCGCTCGACGCGCAGCCATCACCGCCGAGCGTAGCGGACCGCCATGCCCAGGGGCGTCAGCCGGCTCCCCCGGGCTCGGACCCGCCGGAGGCGGCAACCTCCGCGCGAGCCTGGCGCAGCGCCCCGTGGTCGATCCCGCCGAACCGCGGCAGGTCGGACAGGCTCGCCGTCCGGGCCAGGCGTTCGGTCATCTTGCCCTGGACGAGCTGGCTGAACTCGGGGATGGCCATCAGCAGCCGGAGCGTGTCGGCCGGGACCTCGAACAGGGTCGTCGGCTCCTCGGCGACGACGTCGGCGGTTCGCTGTCCGCCGGCGAGCGCCGCGATCTCGCCGAAGATGTCGCCGGCGGTCATCGTCGACAGCGTCCGCTGCGGCTCTCCTTCACGAGCGAGACCCGCCACGGCCCGGCCACCGAACACGAAGTACGCCGCGTCGCTGGTGTCCCCGGCCCGCAGGATCGCCGTCCCGGCGGCGGCATCGCGCACGCGCGCGGTCGCGATGAGCGTCTCGCGGTCGCGCGGCGGCAGCCCGGCCAGTGCAGGGACGTACCCGAGCAGCATCTCGAGATCGCTGATGCTCGCCGGGCGCCCGTAGGCCATGCCCGGTGCCGACCCGGCGCCACGCAGCAGGCCGATCGCGCGGCGCCACTCGGCGGCCGGCTGGCCGAGGCCCGGCAGGACGGCCGTGAGCAGCCCGGCCGCGACCACGACGAGGGAGCCGGAAAAGAAGAGGACGCGCACATCGAGGACGTCGGCCAAGCCGGCCAGCCCCATCCCGACCAGGAACAGGACGGTCGAGATGACGCCGCTGGTCGAGAATACCCGGCCGCGCATCTCGCGGGGCGTGTTGCGCTGGGCGATCAGTCGTCCCGCCACGAACGACGGCGCGTTGAGCAGCCCCGACAGGGAGATCAGTGCGATCGCCAGCCAGACCGAGGAGGACAGCGCATAGGCCAGCCCGAACAACCCCATTCCCGTCCAGCTGAGGACGAGCCACTGGCCCTCGCGCAGGCGATCGGAGAAGCGGGCCATGAGCAGGCTCCCGATCACGAAGCCGACCGACGTCAGGCCCTCCTGGATCCCGTACTCGAATTCGGTCGCGTGGAGGGCGCTGATCGCGAAC
>JACQEF010000241.1 GCA_016200745.1 Chloroflexota bacterium
CCGACCGTGCTCAGGATCGTGCTGACCTGGCTGCCCAGGAAGATGAGGGCGATGATCGCGACGATCGCGATCAGGGCGAGGATCAGCGCGTACTCCGCGAGACCCTGGCCGTCCTCGTCGCGGTGGACGAAGTTCATGATGGCGAGGCCAAGAGACGACATTGGGCAGGAACCTCCTTTCCCCATGATTCCCCGGCCATCTCACGCTAACTGAAGCGAGGCCGGTGTCAATGAGGCGATGGTCCCGGCGGTGCGTCCTGAAACCAGAAGACCGCCGGACCTTTCGGTTCGGCGGTCTCCTCGATCGGGTGGATCGGCGATCCTAGACGGACTTGCCGACCGTGCTCAGGATCGTGCTGACCTGGCTGCCCAGGAAGATGAGGGCGATGATCGCGACGATCGCGATCAGGGCGAGGATCAGCGCGTACTCCGCGAGACCCTGGCCCTCGTCATCGCGCCGAAGCGAGGCGAGGATCGAGGTGATGACTGCCATGCGGCTGCCTCCAAGAAGATGAGTTCTCCCCCGATTGGGGGCTTGGCCACTATAGGAGTGACACTCGGCGCAGACCAGTAGGTAGATGGTCCTGCTACAGCGACCCTTGGGGGTTCAGTTTCCCCCCGTCGCGCTGTCGATGGCGTTGCCGATGGCCGCCAGGACGTCCGCCAGAGTGCCGCCAAGGACGCTCAGGATCAGGACCGTCATGAGCAGGGTCAGCGCGAGGATGAGCCCGTACTCCACCAGGCCCTGCCCGGCGAACAACGGTCGCCGCCAGCTCATTGCGGCCCGGCGGCGGCCTGCGGCAGCTCCATGACCAGCCGGAGCTCGGAGCCGTCGGCGGACAGCTCCACGTCCAGCCCAAGGGTGGTCGCGCGGCCCTGGATCTCGCGCCAGGTCGACGGCGGCAGCGACACGATCGCCTCTCGCTGCGCCGACGCGGCGCGGTCGCGGGCGTCCGCCCGTCGCTCCTCCATCATCGCGGCGAGGGCCGGCGGGAGATCGGCGCTCGGCGCGGCGTCCGGGAGTGCCTCGCCGCCGACGATGGCCGTGGCACGCGACGCCGAGATCCTGGCATCCACGCGGTCGGACCAGTCCAGCTTGAGGGCCACCCGCTCGGCACGCGCACCCAGGTAGGCCGCCAGCGCCTCGTCCAGGATGCGGAAGAGGCCGCTCTCTAGGTCCATCGGCAGGCGCTGGTCCTGGCCCATCGATTCGAATTCGACCGGGACGCCCGCCCGCCGCCCGCGGTCACGCGCGGCGCGGCGGAGCGTGGGGACCAGCCCGAGGTCGTCGAGGACCATCGGCCGGACGTCGAAGATGAACGACTTGGTGGCATCGAGCGTCTGCTGGACCATCGCCACGAGCTGCCTGGCCTCCCCGGACGCCTTCCTCGGGTCGTTGGCGACGAGGTGCTCCACGATCTGGGCCTGGAGGACGATGTTGGTCAGGCTCTGGGCCGGACCGTCATGCATCGCCCGGGCGATCTCGCGGCGCATGTCCTCCTGCGCGGCGAGCAGCAGGCGAGACACGGCCGGCGGGAGCGATCCGATCGGGTCGGCCGACCTTGCAGCGGCGGCCGCGGTGCCCCGGGCGTCGCTCCGCCCGGACGTTGGCGTCTCCGGCAGGCCCGCGAGCGCATCGGCATACGCGCTCAGCCCGTCCCGGAAGCGGGCGAGGGCGCGCTGCTTGCCATCGAGCACGTCGACCTGCGATTCCATCAGCGCGGCCCGCTTGGTCAGGAGCACGACCTGGGCGTTCTGCTCGGCGGTGTCGGGGACCGGCTCGCCGTTCGATGCCGCGAGGTGGAGCATCGTCGCGAGCTTGTCGGAGGCGCTCGCCCGGCGGGCCTCGTGGCGGGCCGCCTCGGTCCTGGCCTGCGTGATGAGCAGCTCGACTTCCTCGAGTTCCCTGCCGAGCCGGGCGACCTCGTCCTGCATCCGCTCCGCCAGCTCGGCCGCGCTCGAAGGCGGCGTCGAGTCGGGCGACTCCGGCGCCTCGGGCGGCTTGGCGGGCTTGCTGGCGGTCGACTTGCTCATGGTCGCTGACGGTGAGGCAGGACTGCCGATCAGTCCTCCGGCATCCGGATCCAGCCCTGACGCATCGCGTAGACGACCGCCTGGGTCCGGTCGTTGACGGACAGCTTGCGAAGGATGGAGCTCATGTGGTTCTTGACCGTCTGCTCGCTGATCGACAGTGCGTAGGCGACCTGCTTGTTGGTCATGCCCTGGGCGATGTTGTCGAGGATCTCGACCTCGCGCGGCGAGAGCGGGGCGAAGATCGGGGCCGCTTCCTGGCCGTACACGGCGAGCTCGCGGAACTCCTTGAGGACGCGCGAGGCGACGGCCGGCTTGGAGAAGACCTTGTCGTTGATGAGGTACTCCCCGGCGACGACGCGGCGGATGATCGTGACCAGGTCGTCCGGCGAGACGTCCTTGAGGATGAACGCGGCGGCGCCCGCCTTGATCGCGTCGAACAGCGCGTCCTCGTCCTCGGTCTGGGCGAGCACGATGATCGCGGTGGACGGCAGCTCGCGCTTGATCCGCGACGTGGTCTCGATGCCGCCCGGCGACGCCAGCGACAGGTCCATCAGGATGACGTTGGGCGACAGCTCCAGGGCCCGGTCGATGGCGGTACGGGAATCTTCGGCCTCGGCCACGATCTCGAAGTCGGGCTGCTGGCCGAGGATGTTGGCGATCCCCATGCGGAACAGCGCATGGTCGTCGACGACGAGGATCCGCGTGATCTCCTCGGCCGCCTTCCGGTCGGCCCCGCCGCGCCGGCGGTCAGGCCCGCTGTACTCCATGGCGCTCATCTGCTGTCCTCCGCTCCCGTCGAGGTTGCCATCGGGATCGCCAACCGGACGACAGTGCCGCCCTCCGGTCTCGATCGTACGTCCAATCGCGCGCCGATCAACTCGGCACGCTCGCGCATGAATTGCAGGCCGAAGTTCCGCCGGCCGCGGGCCGCCACCGCGCCGATGTCGAAGCCGCGGCCGTCGTCGCGGACCTCCAGGACCCATTCGCCGTCCTCGACCAGGGTGGCCACCGCAACCAAGTTCGCGCCGGCGTGCTTGCGCACGTTCTGGAGCGCCTCCTGGGCGACGCGGAGGGCGACCGTTCGCTGGCCGTCGGTGAGGATGTCGGACGGTGCCCCGAACTCGGTCGTCACGGTCAGTCCCGCCATCGCCCGGACGTTCTCGGCGGCCTGGTTGATCGCCCCGTCCAGGCCGATCTCGTCGAGCATCGGCGGGCGCAGCTGGGTGATGAACGCCCGGACGTCGCCGAGCTCGCGCCGGAGCAGCTCGCGCAGCAGCCCGAGCTCGGCGTAGGCGAGGGTCAGGTCGGTGTCCAGGACCCGCTCGATGTAGTCGACCTGGAAGATCGCGTTGCTGAGCGCCTGGGCGGGCCCGTCGTGGATCTCCTGGCCGAGCCGGGACCGCTCCGCCTCCTGGGCCTCCATGATCCGCATGTTCAGGTCGGCCGCGGTCGCCGGCCCGTTCGCCTCGCTGACCAGGCTTGCGTCGCCGCCCTGCAGGAAGAGCCAGGTCCGCTCCAGCGTCTGCCAGGCGAGCTCGATCTTGGCCAGCTCGGCCTGGTGCGCGCCGAGTTCCACGGTGCGACGATCGACGTCGCTCCGCAGGCCGCGTCGGCGGGCGTCGTCAGCGCCGGCCTCGGCGGCGACGGCCGCCGCCTCCTCGTCGCCCTCGGGGGCGACCCGCAGCCGCCCGTCTCGCGGCTCGCGGTCCACCTGCTCCAGCTGGTCGCGCAGCGCTTGCCACTGGGCCAGCGCCTGGGTGTAGGCCTCGCGATAGCGCTCGCGGACGCTGCTGAGCGTGTTCGCGCTGTACCCGACGGCCGCGGTGGCCTCCGCCTGGAGGCCGTCGAATCGGCTGTCCCAACCATCCGGACCGGCGCGTGCAGGCTCCATCGGCTTTGGAGTATACGGGTCGGCCCTCACGGGCAGACGATCTCGAAGACGCGGGTCGCCGCCAGCGGATCCGGCTCGCCGGCCGGCCCCGGGCCCAGGTCGAGCTCGCGGAAGCAGGCGGCCTCCGGCGATCCGTTGGTCAGGTCCGCGGGCCAGTGCGCGCCCTGCGAATCGATCAGGACGAGGAGCGAGGTCCCGGCGAAGTTGCGGGCGAGATCGAGAACGTCCGCGGGCGGCTCATTGGGCAGGCCGAGCGTCGGGATCCGCTGGGTCTCGGCCAGCCAGATCGGGAAGTTGCTGATGACGGGGCCGGCGCTCTTGTCCAAGGGGTGGCCGATGGCGGCCATGCGCGCCCCGAGCTCCCCGTACAGGCGTTCGGTGGCGACCGACTGAGAACCGTAGACCGGAAGCAACGCGACCGAGAACAGCAGCGACCCGAAGATGCCCAGCGCCGGACCGAGCCAGGCGACGGGGCGCGTCCATCCGCGTCGGCGCCCAAGCCGGACGATCCCGGCGTCCAGGGCGAGAAGGCCGCTGATCACCAGCAGTACGTGGACCGGGCCGGCGCCATGGAGGAACGTTCCCCACTGGGTGGCGGCCGGAAAGACCAGGCTCGTGACCCAGAACGTGATCAGGCTGACCCACAGGAGCGGCCGGAGGACGGACCCTCGCCCCTGCCACGGCAGGGCGACGAGGCCAAACAAGGAGAGGGGGATCCCCAGGAAGAGCAGGACCTGGAACAGGTTGTGACCGATGCCCGCGATCCTCAGCTGCACCAGCCAGCCTGGCCCCTGGGCGAGATACCGGCTGAGCGTCGGCGGATCGTTCCAGGCGAAGATGTCGTAGCCGGAGAGATACAGGGCGTTCGACACCGCCTGCCCGGGCAGCGGCGTGCCGAACTCGACCAGGTCCCGGTACGCCCATGGCGCGAAGACCACGGCCGCGACGACCGCCACGACCCCGATCATCCGGGCGCGGACCGCGGCCGGCGCCGGCGTGCCGAACCAGGCCATCGCCGCCCAGATCAGGGCGAGCCAGACCGCCTCGTTGCGCGTCAGCGCGGTCAACCCGAGGAGCAGCCCGAGCCAGATCAGCCGCGGGTCAAGCGGCCGGGCGCCCCGGGGATCCCTCGCGATCCTGACCATGAGGAGGCTCGCGGCCAGGACCAGCACCGTGAACGGCGCCGTGGAATCGGGAACCGTCGCGCCCAGGACCAGCGGCAAGTAGACGGCCGTGACCAGGCCGGTCCCCAGCGCTACCGAGCGCGCGCGACCGACCGGCAATGAGCGCTCCCGGGCAACGTCGGCGGCGAGACGCCAGGCGAGGACCGGCACCAGCGCCCCGACCAGCACGGACGACACCTGCGCGGCCCGGAACGTGGTCCCGAACAGCGCCATCGGCAGGGCGGCGAGGAACGAGGGGAGCGGGAGCCAGACCTCGAACGCCGCCCGCGGCGGGACGATCAGCGGCGGGGTCTGGTAGCTCCACAGCGCGTCGGACACGAGGCCGCGTCCCTCGACGAGGTTCCGGGCCACGCCGACGTAATAGGCCGAGTCCTCTGGCCTGGGGAAGACGATCTGGGCAGCGAAGACCGCCCGTACCGCCAGTGCGACGACGAATACGAGCCCCGCCGAGAAGAGCGCCTCACGCCGGGTCAGCGCCGACCTCCAAACCGCGGAGCGGTATCAACGTCAGCGGTCGTTGCGCGCCACGAACAGGACGTTGAAGTGGAGCAGCGAGTAGCTGATGTGCTGGACGGACCAGTCGGCGAGCATCGCGCGGACCTCGTCGGGGAGGTACTCGTTGTGGAACGGCTCGCTGTGCGGGCAGGTGCTGGACAGGAACCGGAAGTTCCAGATCAGCGAGCGCGCCGGGACCGATCCGATCAGGACGCCACCCGGCCGGACCACGCGGCGGAACTCCCGCAGCGCGGCGGCGGGATCCGGGACGTGCTCGAGGACCTCGGTGCACAGGACGGTCCGTCCCGCAGCCGGCGTCGAGGATCGGCTCGCCCGCGACGGCGTACTTCGCGATCAGCCTGCGGACGACCCGTGCGCGATTGCGGTGGAAGAAGGCCTCCAGCCCCCGCAGGTTGTCGGCGACGTCGACCCAGTCGTACGTCTCGACGTCACGGTAATAGTCCTTGACCCACTCGGACCAGGCGGCGGTGCCCGGCTCGATGTCGACTCCGGTGGCGGCGTGCTCGTGGTAATCCATCGGTCCTCCCGGTCGTGTGCGATGGCGCGAAGTCTCGCCGCGCAACGGGTCATCTGGCGACCCCCCGATAGTCATGGTAAGGCCATGAATGGCAGGCGAACCAGCGACCTCATGGCGATACGGTCGTGGCGTCGGATCGCCGCCGCCCGCCAATCCAGGACACGCCAGCGACAACGATCAGCACATAGAGCATGAGCAGATAGTGCGGATGGAAGTCCGTCACCGGTGCGAGCAAGGCAAACGTGACGAGGGCGAACGCGACGATCGAGGAACGCGAGACGAGCGCGAACCCGCCGAGGACGACCGCGAATACGATCCCCGACAACTTCGCCACGCCCACGCCGAAGACGGGCTGGAGAAGGCACGCGGCGGATGGGATGAAGGTGTCTTCATGACAGGATGGCTGCGCGTTCGAGAGGGCCAGGCCGTAGTCGAACCACGACTGGAGTCCGACGAACGGCAAGCTGACGAGGAAGAGCAGCACTCCGGTGACGGCGGTACCAATGGCGACGCGAGGAAACGTCCGCGGCGTCGACCAGAAGACGAGGACTCCGGGGATCGACTTGACTGTCGCGCCAAGCGCGGCGACCAGGGCGATCGAACCTCGACCACGTCCGATCACCCAGCACCATGCAAGGACTCCCGCCAAGCCGACATTGACGTTCCCGAGAGCCAGTCCGGACCAGAATGGACGGATGAGGGCCAATAGGAGCAGAACAAGCGCGAGGTCCGTCAGCCGAGCCTGCCCGAGCTCCTGACGAAGCACGGCGTACAGGCCGGTGACGAGGAGGCCCACGTTCAACAGTAGCCAGGCCACGAGGCCACCGGGATACGACGTGAAAGGGAGGAAGAGCGGAACGGACGCCGGCGGATAGGCGTAGCCGACCAGGGCCATATCGGGCAACGTGTACGGGCCCGCCAGCTGCCCCTGAGCGTAGATCGACGTACCGACCTGGAGCCGCTCGACCGCGTTCACGTACGTCCTCCAATCAGTGAACGCCTCGCCAGACAACGCGGCTGACGCGAACTGGACCACCATGCTCGACACGATGATCGTGATACTGAGAGCCGCCGCGATCAGCAAGGCAACCCACCCGAGACGAACCAAGCCAACGGCGATGCGAACTCGAGTCACCATGGGCGGCGGGCCTAGTCGGGGGCGACGAACAGAAGAGTCGTTTCGACGGTGGTCGATGCGAGGGTGAAGGACAATGCCCAGTCTGTCATGGAGTGCCGAAGCAGCGCGGGTCAAACGTTGCGTTGAGGCAGACAGGGAAGACCGCGAACGAATACGCCTGCGGCGTGCCGTCGGCGTTCAGCCCGGTCCCGCGCTCCGAGTAGATCGGCTTGCCGATCCAGGCCGGCCGCTCGTCCCTGTCCAGGATGGGCGCGACGGACGGGACGCCGTCCGCCCGGTCCAGCACCAGCCAGCGGATGTCGTAGGCGAAGCCCACGTCGAGGATCGTCGCCAGGGGGTCGTTGACGAGCACCACCCCCGGGTGGCCGGTGGCGTACTTGAGCCCGGCGGCGTCGATGGACATCACCCGATCCGTCGCCGGAACGCGGGCCGTCTCGAACGCGTCGGCGACAGTCGCAGCCTTTTCGCGCCGCGTCTCCCAGCTGGCGTGGACGCCCCCGATCCCGGCCACCGCGATCACGAGGCTGAAGGCGATGGCGGCGGCGGTGAACAGGCGCGTCGCGGCCACCGCCTTCCAGGCCGGGCGATGCTCGGCGATCCAGGCCACGGCGACGGCCACGCCCTCGAGCGCCAGGATGTAGCTGTACGGCGCCAGCGCCACCGCCGAGTGGATGAACGTGCCGCCGGGCACGTGCACGGCCGAGACCAGGCCGGAGAACGCAAACAGGATCCCGGCATAGGCGAAGAACGGCAGGAGGTCCGGCGACCGGCGCCGGGCCCACGCGCCGGCGACCAGGGTGGGCCCCAGGACGAGCCCGCAGACCAGCACCAGGTAGATGAACGCGGCGGCGACGAACCCGCCCACCCTCGTCGCGATGAGCGGACCGATGCCCATGTCCAGGAGCCAGCCGAGGTCGGCCGGCGTGGTGATGCTGTTCCACTCGCCAATGTCCCGGATGAACAGCACCTTGCCCGACGCGGTCGAGGGCGACAATGACCCGAACGTCATCAGCTGGCGAGCCCACCACGGCGCCATCACCAGGACGAAGACGGCGACGCAGGCCAAGGCGGCCCGGACCGGGATCCTGGGCTTGGGCGGGGCCACGGCGATGAGCGCGCCGCCGGCGTCGAGCGGAACCGTGCGGCGAGCGCGCGTCCGATCCCAGGCGAAGACGAAACCGAGCGCGACCAGGACCAGCACGCCGTCCGTTCGAGCCAGCGTCGCGACGCCGGCGAGCAGCCCGGCCAGGACGAACGATCGCGGCGATCCGCGCAGGCCGCGGGCGGCCATCCACAGCGCCCCGGTCACCAGCGGCTGGTAGAGCGAGAAGTTGTCGGGCTGGGCCATGAACGGCAGCGACAGGAGCGGCAGCGCGGTCAGCACGCCGGCCCCGATCGCGACGAGCGGCCTGGCTCCGAGGTCCCGCGCGATCGCCCAGGTGAGCGGCGCCGCCAGCGACCCGATCAGCGCGAACGGGAGATCCGACGCCCAAGCGACGTCACCAAAGACGAACAGGAACGGCACCTGGACCAGCGACGCCAGCGGCATCCAGTGGGCGAACGCCGGGATCGGCAGGACCGGATTGGCCGGGATCACGCCACCGACCTCGGCGAAGATCCAGACGAAGTCGACATTGAACCCGTTGCCCGCGTGGAGCTGGCGGGCGGCGTCTACGTAGTACGCAGAATCCGGGTAGGCGGGATCCGGGAACTGCAGGATCAACAGCCCCCGGGCCACGAGCGCGAGCACGTAGAGCAGCAACGGCGTCCGCACGGGAGCGCAGCCTAGCACCCGATCTGGGCTCGGTGGACCGGTACGAACGACCTAGTGGCGGCGTCCGCGCATTAGCGATGTCGCTCCAGAAGGGTCTGGAATAGCCCCTCGTACTGATCGGTGACGGCATCCCAGGAGTAGCTGGCTCGCACGCGCTCGCGAGCGGCGGACCGAAGCAGCCCGTACCTCGCGGGCTCCGGTTCCGCGACGACGCGCGTGAGATGCCCCGACAGCTCTGACGCATCGCCGAACAGCAGTCCGGTCTCCGCGACGACCTCTTCGTTCTCCGGCGACCTGAACGCGAGGACCAGGTTGCCTGCGCCCATCGCCTCGATCAAGGCCGGGTGCGTGCCGCCGACGGAGGTCGCCTGGATGTAGGCGAGCGCCCCACGCTGGAGGTCTCGGTATCCGTCGCCGTAGATCGCGCCGGTCATCCGAACGCGCGGGTCGGCGGCCGTCAGGTCGGCCAGTCGAGCCTTGAAGGCGGTCGCGTGGGGCGCATCTCCGACGATCAGCAACGGGACCTCACCCGGGACGTCGCGATAGGCGCGGATGACGAGGTCGGCCTGGTTCTCGGGCTCGAGCCGGCTCACATACAGGACGTAGCGGCCAGGTTGGATCCCCTCGAGACCGAGGCGGGCGAGATCCGGCGGGGGATCCCGGTCGAGCAGGGGGGCGCCGTAGGCGATCACCACTGACGGCTTGCCGTAGCGCTCGAGGTAGTAATCGTGGATGACCCGCGCATCGGACACGATCGCGTTCGGGAAGCGGAGGGCCAACCGCTCGCCGATCGAGTACCAGGCGCGGCCCGCGGGGCCCCACTTGGCGCGCTGGCGCTCGATCCCGTCGACGTTGAGCGCCACCACCGTCCCGCGCAACCTGGGCAGGGCGGCGAAGACCGCGTTCGCGGCATTCCCCAGCCAGATGGCGTCGTAGCCGCGGAGGATCGAGTCGATGACGCTGAGGCCGGAGTGGCTGACCGTCTCGAGATACTTGCCGGGCAGGAACGGGAAGAAGCGGCGGCGGACGCCCGGCGGCACGGCCGTCGATTCATCCGTCCGGCCGCGCCGGCAATAGACCGTGACCTCGTGCCCGCGGGCTGCGAGGCGGGTGGAGAGCTCCCAGGCAAGCGTCTCGAAGCCGCCGTACGCGGCGGGGATGCCTCGAGTGCCGACGATGGCGATCTTCACCGCCGCATCGTCGCACGAGCGACCGTTACCCTGTGCCGATGCGGGTCGACGATGGCGACGCGAGTTCGAAATGCGCCTCTCCGCACGCGGGCGCGGCCGAAGATCAGAACCTTACGCACCGCTGATGAAGATCCTCTTCGTCACGCACTCGGTGAAGGTCGGGGGGGCAGAACGCAGTCTTCGCGAACTCGTGCGGAATCTCGACGGGGTCACCTGTGACCTGGTTGTGCCCAGGTGGACTCGGCGGACGGAGGCCGAGATCCGACGAATGTTCGGTCCGTCCGTCCGCCGGGTTGAGCGGGCCTGGATTCCGTTCGACCTCTGCTACAGAGGCCGGCCGACAGGCTTCCGGTCAATCCATTGGTATGTCGGAACGTTGATGTGGCGACTTGGTCGCAGGGTGACTCAGGCGAGAATTGCGCGTGAGGGCTACGACGCGATCCACCTGAACTCAGTAACCCTCCACGGGATGATCCGCGTGGACCTTCCGTTCATCGTCCACGTCCGCGAGATCGTCGACATCCACCACGATCGCGTGGCGCGGAGCCTTTCGAACGCCCATGGGGTCATCTTCATCGACGGGGCTACTCGGGGCCCATTCGGACCGCTTACGACGCCATCCATCGTGCTGAACAACCCGTTTGCGATGCGTGCTGCGCCCGTGCCCGTCGATGCCGCGGCGCGCATCCGGGCCGATCCTGCCGATGTCACCGTCTTCGCGATCATCGGCCTGCTCATTCCCGAGAAGGGCGTCGATCGCGTCATTCGGGCGTTCCGGCGGGTTCGCCATCCTGACGCCCGCCTCCTGGTCGTCGGGCGCGGTCGCGATCGTGGTCGACTGGAGCGACTTGCCGGAGGCGACGAGCGCATCGTGTTCTGGGGCGAGGATCCGGAGATCGAACGCGTCTACGCGATGACGGACTACGTGATCCGCGGTGAGGCCGAGTTCGCCGTTGGGCGGACGATCTACGAAGGCCTGTATGCAGGGTCCGAGGTGGTGGTGCCCGCGCGCCCGGAGGACGAGGTCTTCGACCGTGAACGGTTCGCCGGCCGAATCCACCCGTACACACCGGGAGACGAGGATGCCCTCGCGGCGGTTCTGGATCACCTGGCCGTTCGGAAGATCATCCGGCAGCCGCCGATGTCGAACGTGGACGACTACGTTGAGCGGTTCCTCGCGTTCGTGCAGGAGAGCACCGGGTCACCAGCGATGGCATGACCGTTGGCCGCAGTCGCGCGACACCAGCGGCTATCCTCAGTCACATGACCG
>JACQEF010000247.1 GCA_016200745.1 Chloroflexota bacterium
AGGTAGATCGCGCCCATCCGGGCGACGGCCCACAGGACCAGCGAGATCGCGACCATCAGGACCGTGTACAGCCCGATCTGGCGCGTCGTCTCCGGGATGCCCTTGACGACGGGGAGCATCGGGACGCCCGCGGCCGCGTAGTCCTTCCGGATCCGCAGCGACAGCGCCCAGAAGTGGGGTGGTGTCCAGTAGAAGACGAGCGCGAACAGCAGCAGCGCCGGGACCCCGACGCCGCCCGTGACGGCCGCCCAGCCGATCACCGGTGGCAGGGCGCCGGCGGCTCCGCCGATCACGATGTTCTGGGTCGTCGTCCGCTTGAGCATGACCGTGTAGACGACGACGTAGAAGCCGATGGCCAGCAGGGTCAGGAAGGCCGCGGTCAGGTTCACGAACCAGGCCATCATCGCGATGGAGATGGCCCCCAGGACGATCCCGAAGACGACCGCCCGCTCGGGCTCGACCTGGTGCGCCGGGAGCGGCCGACGGCGGGTCCGGGTCATCAGCAGGTCGATGTCGCGGTCGAGGTAGCAGTTGATCGCGTTGGCGCTGCCCGCGGCCAGCGTCCCGCCGAGCATCGTCCAGAACACGATCGCGCCCCAGCCCGCCCAGTCGACCGCGCCGCGCAGGCCGCCGACGCCCGGCAGGTCGCGCGTGGCCAGGACCATGGCCGGCACGGTGGTGACGAGCAGCAGCTCGATGATCCGCGGCTTGGTCAGGGCGACGTAGGCGCGGACCGTGTCGCCGGTCGACCGCGGCGGCGAGGAGACGTCCGCACCCGATTCGGGCCCGGCGATGACGCCGGTCCTCGAACGGGCGCTGTAGTAGCTCGTCACCGTCAGCCCGGCCATCGTCGCCCAGATCACGGCACCCAGCGCCAGATGCAGGGTCTGCGTCCATTCGGCCAGCCGGGTCAGGACCTGGGCGCCGCCGATCACGACCTGCAGCCCGAACAGCGCGGCCGTACCGACCGACAGCCGGACGAGCGTGGGCCGGTCGCGCTGGGTCCGCCAGGCCACGACGGCGACGGCGAGCACGATCAACCCGACCACGGCGGCGACCCAGCGGTGCAGGACCTGGGCGCCGGTCACGTCGGTCACCGGCGGCACGAGCGTGCCGCCCATGAGCGGCCAATCCGGGAAGACCAGGGCCGAGTCGGTGGCCGTCACCTGGGAGCCGAACAGGAGGAGCGCGAAGGTCGCCGCCGCCGCGAACGCCGCCAGCAACGTGAAGCGCTGGCTCGTGCCGCGTCTCGGCAGGTGGGCCGGGTAGCCGGCGCGGACGGTCAGGAACACCAGCAGCCCGACCAGGGCCATCGCGCTCGCCAGGTGGGCCGTGACCGATTCGCCGCTATTGCCAAGGCGGACGGTCTCGCGGCCGAGCCACGCCTGGAAGCCGACGAGCACCACCGCGGCGAGCGTGGGCCAGAGGATCGAGATCCGGGATCGGTGGTCGCGCACGGCGAGCACGGCCAGCGCGAGGATCTCGAAGCCGATCACGGCCGCGATGGTCCGGTGAACCCATTCGATCCATGCCTTGAAGTCACCCGCGGGCGGCAGGATCTGCCCGTAGCAGAACGGCCAGTCGGGGCAGCCGAGCCCGGATTCGGTCGCGCGCACGAGCACGCCGATCGTGACCAGCCCGAGGGCGGTCGCGAGACACAGCGCGGCGAGCTTCTGGAAGCGGTTCACGAGGCGCCATTCTATGCGTGGGGCGGCTTCACCGCCGTGCGCCTCGCTACGCGCTCCGCGGGCGGTTCGGCACGCTCGGCGCTACGCTGTCGCCATGCCACGCATCCGACCCCTGATCGCCCTGTGCGCCGTCGTCCTGCTCGCCGGTTGCTCGACCGCGGGATCGTCGTCGACGTCTATTTCGGCGGCCGCCCCGTCGAGTGGCCGGGCGTCGTCCGTCCTGCCGGTCATCATCTCGTCGGAGCTGGCGACCGGCCCGAACCGGTTCCTGTTCTCGTTCCTCGACGCGACGAGCAATGCACCGGTCGGCGCCCCGGATCGGACGGCGAGCGTCGCGTTCACCGGACCGGGCGGCCAGGCCGTCGCGCAGGCGGACGGGACGTTCATCTGGGCGATCGAGAACGTGAGCGGCATCTACGTTTCCACGGTCGACTTCCCGGCCTCGGGCGACTGGGTCGCCCACTTCACGACAGCGGGCGGGAGCCAGGCCGCCGAGCAGGTCGACTTCCAGTTCCAGGTCCTCGACAAGAAGCATGTGATCGTGCCGGGCGACAAGGCGCCGTCGGTCGACACGCCGACGTTGGCCTCGGTCGGCGGCGACGTCGCCAAGCTGTCGACCGACACGCACCCGGACAAGGCGTTCTACGAGACGTCCGTCGCCGCGGCGCTCGCCGCCCACAAGCCGTTCGTGCTCGTCTTCGCGACGCCGAAGTTCTGCCAGACGCAGACATGCGGGCCGACGCTCGACAAGGTCAAGCCCATCGCCGCCGCCCATCCGGATGTGACCTTCATCAACGTCGAGCCGTACCAGCTCAAGGACGACCAGGGCCAGCTCCAGCCGGTCCTCGATGCCAACGGCCAGCTGCAGACCGTGCCCGCGACCGACGCCTACGGCCTGCTGTCCGAGCCCTACGTCTTCGTGGTCGGGGGCGACGGGATCGTCAAGGCATCGTTCGAGCTGATCTTCACCGCCGCCGAGATCGACCAGGCGCTGGCCGGGCTCAAGTAGGCGACGGCGCCGCCGGCTCCGTCGGCGCCGCCGACTCGGTCGGCGCATCGTCGAGCCGGATCGCGACGAGCTCCCCGTCCTCGCCTCGATAGGTCACCACGACCCTGACGCCGGTCGCCGCGTGCTCAAGGAGGTGGCCCGGCGGGAACTGGGCGCCGTTCTCGAGGACGCCGATCCGGAAGGCGACCGTCCGGCCGTCGCCCGTCCGGATCGAGAAGCCGCGGACGTCGGTCAGGCCGGCCGAATCGACGGCAACGACCAGGCCGGTCTCCGTGCTCGGCGCCTGCCCGGCGGCGGCACGGTCGCGACGACGAGGGCGGCGACGGCGATGAGCAGCCCGGCCCCGACGCCGACGCGTCGGGCGTTCAGACTCCCGTGCCGCTGCTGCCCGGGGCGTGGAGCGGCGTGCCGTCGGTGCATCGCGGACACGTCGCGGCGCCGGCTTCGTAGGTCGGGAGCTCGAGCTGCCAGAGCGCGCGCAACGGGTAGGTCCGCGCGGTTGCCGGCGAGGTCAGCGTGGCCTTGCCACCGCTCCGGTCGACCAGGACGACGCACTCCACGATCTCGCCGCCCATCGCCTCGACCGCCGGCAGCATGGCCAGCAGTGAGCCGCCGGTCGTCAGGATGTCGTCGACGAGGAGGACACGCTCGCCGGGCTCGATTTGGAAGCCGCGGCGGAACTCGCGCCGGGTGGACCCGTCGTCACCCCGGACCTCCTCGGCGAAGATCGCACGAACACCGAGCTGGCGCCCGGTCTCGAAGGCCAGGATGACGCCGCCGGTCGTCGGCCCCGCGACGATCTCCACCAGCGGCGCGCCGTCGTGGTCCCGCCCGTGCTGGGCGATGAACCCGCACAGCTCGCTGGTCGCCGACGGATTCTGGAGCACCTGGAATTTCTCGAGGTAGGCGTCGCCGTGCCGGCCGCTCTTGAGCTGGAAATGGCCCTCACGGAACGCGCCCGAGCTCCGGAACAGCGCCTCGGTCCGGGCGGCGATGGCGAGCCGCGCGGCGGCCTCGAACGCAGGGCGAACGGTGGTCACGGTCGAAGTCTACGCGGCCACGACGGACGGCCGCGGGTCAGGCCCGGCGGACCGGCCGGACCCGGATCGGCGATGCCAGCTCCTCGAGATCGACGGCCCGGGGCGACCGGTCGCGCGGCGGGGCCTGGCGTGCCTCGGACCAGCCCCGGAACCCCGACACGAGCCCCGAGCAGATGCCGTCCGCGACCCGGGTGACCGCCCGGTCCAACGCCCGCAGGACGAGCGCGAACAGCGTCAGTGTCGCGCCAAGGATGACCCCGGCGATCAGCGCGCCGATCGGATACATGTACGGGAACGGCATGGCGCACCTCCAGACCGCTCGATGGTGCGCGTCCCGCGCGGCGCCGTCCAGAGTCCAGTGGACGCTACGGCCGGTACTCCACGCCCTTCGACGACGGGCGGCCTTTGGCGGCCGGCAGCGCGGTCGCGATCAACTCGCGATAGGCGAGCATCCCCTGCCGGGCGCATGTCGCGGCGAGCTCGTCGGCGAGGCGGATCGGGACGGTCGGGTCGGCGAAGATGGCCGTGCCGACCTGGACGGCGACGGCGCCGACGGCGAGGAAGTCCAGGACGTCGTTCAGCTCCGTGACGCCACCGATCGCGACGACCGGGATGTTCACGGCCTGGACCGCCTCGTACACGATCCGCAGGGCCACCGGCTTGAGCGCCGGCCCACTGAGCCCGCCATAGATGTTGCCCAGCAGGGGCCGGTCGCGCCGCGGGGACAGCGCGATCCCGGACAGGGTGTTGATCGCGGTAAGGGCATCCGCGCCGGCGTCGGCGATCGCGCGCGCGATCGGCCGGATGTCGGCCACGTTCGGGGAGAGCTTGACCAGCAGCGGCAGGTCGGTGGCGCGCCGGACCGCGGCCGTCACCTCCCCGGCGGCGCCGGCATCGATGGCGAACTGCAACCCGCCGGCGCCCACGTTCGGACAGCTGATGTTGAGCTCGATGCCGGCGACGCCGGGCACGCCGTCGAGCCGACGCGCGACCTCGACGTATTCGTGGACCGACTCGCCGGCGACGTTCACGATCACCGGCGTGCGCCAGGTCGCCCACGTCCGCGCGTACTTCTCGATGACGGCGTCGACCCCAGGGTTCTGGAGCCCGATCGAGTTCAGCATTCCGCCCGGTGTCTCCGTCACGCGCGGGGGCGGGTTGCCGATCCGTGGCTTGAGCGTGGTCCCCTTGCAGCAGATGCCGCCCAGCCGATCGACGTCGACCACGTCGCCGTACTCGATGCCGTAGCCGAACGTCCCGGAGGCCACCATGATCGGGTTGGGCAGGATGAGCCCGCGCCCGAGGTCCACGCGCAGGTCGACCTGGCTCGGGGCGATCTCGACCACGGCGGGGGCCTCGCTCGCCCGCGGCCCGACGGCGGGCCGGGGGCGCGTCGTCGCCAGCGCCGGCGACCGCGCGCCCTCGGAGCGGCGCGGCTCGCGGGGCACGGAGGCGCGCTTCCCGGCCACCGGCCGCGCCGTCGACGTCATCGCTCGCCGTTTCGGCTTCACCGCCGCCCCGCTCCGCTCACCAGCCGCCCTCCCAGGCGATCTCGTCGTAGGCGAAGACCGGGCCTTCCCGACAGACGCGCTGGGGGGTGCCCGAGGTCGTCATCACCACGCAACCCAGGCACGCACCCACGGCACAGCCCATGTTCTGCTCCATCGACACCTGCAGGAACGACTTGCGCCGGGCGGCCGGCGAACCGGCGGCGACGGTCTTGCCGCCACCGCGCTTCCTCCCGAGCTTGGCCACCCCGAGTCGATCGCGCCGACCGGCGACCAGCTGCGCCAGCGCCGCGAGCATCGGGGTGGGACCGCAGGCGAATGCCTGGTCTGCCCACGCCTCGTAGCCGGTGACGAGCTCGGTCACGAACCCGTGGTGACCGAGGCTGCCGTCGTCGGTGGCGACGACGTATTCGACCTCGTCAGGGAGCAGGCTCGACGGATAGACGTCGCGTGCGGACGCGGCCCCGAAGAGCAGGGTGACCTGCCGGCCGGCGCGGATCGCCTCGTCGGCCAACATGCGGACACCGGCGATGCCGAGGCCGCCGGCGATCAGCAGGAGATGCTGGCTGCGGGGGTCGACCTCGAACGGCCGGCCAAGCGGACCCAGCAGGTCGATGGCGTCGCCCGGACGGAGGCGGGTGAACCATTCCGTGCCCCGCCCCACGACCCGGAAATGGAGGGTGACGATTCCGGTCGCCGGGTCGGTGGTGTTGAGCGAGAACGGCCGCCGCAGCACCAGTCCGGAGAAGTCGCCGGTGCGGACATGGACGAACTGGCCGGCGCGGGACCCGACCGCCAGGTCGGGGGCGTGGTAGGCCTGCAGCCACTGGCCCGGCAGAATCTCGCGACTGTCGACCAGCTCCGCCGACGCCAGCCGCATCGTCACGCGCTGGGTTCGTCCTCGGCGGCGGTCTCGTCGGCGGCCGCGTCCTTGGACGGCGCCTCGCCGTCGGGCTCGGCCCCGCCGGCCTTCGCTCCCCCTTCCGCGAGTCCCGCCTCGGGCGCGACGGCCGGGAAGGCCTCGGCGAGCGCGTCGGCGAGGTCACCGAACACGTCGGTCGGGTCGTAGAACTCGACCAGCTCCTCGGCCCCGTCGAGGGTCCGCCAGGCCTCGCCGGAATCCTCCGGGATGACCTCGGCTCGGAACGTGCCGGCCGCGGTCAGGGTGAGTCGCTCGTCGTCGTCGTCCACGATGATCAGGTCGCCGATCATCGCGATCAGCCCCGCCGAGGCGGATTCGAAGTCCTCAAGCAGACGCGCCTCGTTGCGCTGACTGCGTTCCTGGTATTCGAGCGCGAGGTCGTACAGGCGGCGCGCGGCGGACTCGTCGTCCTCCTCGCTCAGCGAGATCGGCTGCCCCGCAGCCCAGGAGTCGGCGGCGGCGGCGTACGGGTCCTCTCCAAAGGTGATCGTCTCCTCCGGGGCGATGCCGGCGCTCTCCAGGAGCTCGTCCTCGGCGGTCGGCTCGGGCGGCAGGCCGGCGGCTTCGCGGGCGGCCTCGGTGAAGGCGGCGTAGATGTCGGCCGGGTTGTAGA
>JACQEF010000234.1 GCA_016200745.1 Chloroflexota bacterium
GCGCACGGCTGCGGTGTCCAGGAGCGTGGCCCCGCCCCGAGTGTGGTCGTCGAAAGGGCGCCCAGGGCAAGCACACCGATCAGCCCTGGCCCGAGCCAACGGATCCATCGTGACTCCAACACGATCGAACTCCTCCGGCGGGACGTGGTGGCGGGAGGAGGGCGAGGCGGGGATGGTCGCAGACGTCACGTATCGGCCACTTACTTGGCCGTGTCCGACCCGGGCCGCGTCGTGCTAGGCTCACCCGGACAACCTGTGTCACGCCGCGTGGTCGCGAAGCCGGTGGAATTCCGGCACAGTCCCGCTACGGTGAACGCTCCCCCGGGAGCGGAAGTCCGGTCGCCGACCTCACGGTGCATGCTCGAACCTTCGAGAGAAAGGTAGGCAGGACCGTGCGACCCACCGGCTGAAGCCCCTCGTTCGACCCGTTCGAATCGAGGGGTTCGCGATTCGCGGGCCCCTCCGATCCCTCCCGGAGGTCCACGTGTTCCGATCCACGCAAGATCCGCACGTCGCCCTGCCATCGCGGCGGACGGCGAGCCTGCTCCTCGCCCTGCTGTTCCTGGTCGCCGCCTGCTCGGGCGGATCCGCCGTTCCGACGGTCCCGTCCGCGACCGAGACGGCCAGCCCCGTCGCGTCAATCGCCGCGACGCTGCCGAGCGCGACCCCGGCACCGGCCTTCCCCACCACCCTGACCGACGACGAGGGCACCGCGGTCACCCTCGACGCGGCACCCGACACGATCGTGTCGCTTGCGCCGGCCACCACCGAAACCCTGTTCGCGCTTGGCGTCGGCGACCGGATCAAGGGCAAGGTCCAGGACGTCTTCCTCTACCCGCCGCAGGCCGGCGACGTGCCGGACCTGGCCACCTTCAACTCGGTCGACATCGCGAAGATCGTCGCGCTGTCACCCGATGTCGTATTCGCCGGCGGGAACTCGTTTACCGACCCGGAGGCGATCACCAGGCTTCGGAGCCTCGGCGTCCCGGTCGTCGTCCTCTATGCGCCGACGATCGACGCCGTCTACAAGGACATCGAGCTCACCGGCCAGGCCGCCGGGCGGTCCGAGCAGGCGGCCGCGATGGTCGAGCAAATGCGCGCCGGGTTCGACGGCGTCAAGGCCGCGGTCGCCGGGCTGCCCGCGCCCCGGGTGTTCTACGAGCTCGACGCGACGGGGGCCATCTACGGGCCTGCCGACAACTCGTTCCTCGCGCAGATGATCGAATGGGCCGGCGCGATCCCGGTGACGACGGGTTCGACCGAGAAGTTCGACATCCCGGTCGAGCGGCTGATCCAGGAGGACCCCGAGGTCATCCTGCTGGCCGACGCTCCGTATGGCGTCACCGCCGAGCAGGTCGCCGCCCGTCCCGGCTGGAAGGTGATGACGGCCGTGAAGCGCGACGCCATCCGGCCGATCGACGACCAGACGGTCTCGCGGCCGGGTCCGCGCCTCTTCCTGGGACTCGAGCTGCTCGCTCGGACGATCCATCCCGATGCCGCGATCCCGTCGGCCGAGCCGATCGCGCCGGCGCCCTGACCATGGCCACCGAGGGCGGCACGCTCGCATCCGCACGGCCGGCGGCCGGCTGGATCGGGCGTGCTCGCCATCGGCCCATCGCGCTGGCGGCGGTGGGTTTCGCCACCCTCGTCGTCGTGATCGGCCTGGGCGTGGCCATGGGCAGCGTCGCCATCGCGCCGATCGACACGCTGGCCATCATCGCCCACCGGCTGTTCGGGCTCGACCTCGGGCGCAGCTGGTCGGTGTCGGCCGACACGATCGTGTGGGACCTGCGCGTCCCGCGGGTCCTGATGTCCCTGGTCGTCGGGACGGCGCTCGCGGTCGCCGGGGCCACCTTCCAGGGCCTCCTGCGTAACCCGCTCGCCGATCCCTACGTGCTGGGCACGGCCTCCGGCGCGGCGCTCGGGGCGGCCATCGCGGTGCTGCTCCCGATCCGGATTGTCATCCTCGGGTTCGGCCTGCTCCAGGGGCTGGCCTTCGTCGGCGCGCTCGCGTCGATCTACACGGTCTACCGGCTGTCGCGGATCGGCGGCCTGTCACCGCTCACCAGCCTGCTGCTGACCGGCTACGCCGTGGGCTCGCTCCTGGCCGCGGGGCTGGCGATGGCGATGTACATCTCGGGTGCCGCCCTGCGCCAGATCTTCTCGTACCTGCTGGGCGGGTTCGACGGCGCCTCCTGGTCCCAACTCGCCGCCACGCTCCCGCTGGTGGCCATCGGCTCCGCCCTGATCATCCTCCGCGCCCGGACGCTGAACGGGCTGCTGCTCGGCGAGGAGGCAGCGGCCCACCTCGGGATCGACGTCGTCCGCGAGCGGGCGGTCCTGCTCGCGCTGGCGTCGCTCATCACCGCGGCGGCCGTCGCGGTCAGCGGGTTGATCGGCTTCGTCGGGCTCGTGGTGCCGCACGTCGTCCGCCTGATCGTGGGGCCAAGCGCCCGCCTGGTCCTGCCGCTGTCGGCGCTCGGCGGGGCCGTCCTGCTGGCCTTCGCCGACGTCGTCGCCCGATCCGCCGGCGACATCCCCGTCGGCATCGTGACCGCGTTGGTCGGCGCGCCGTTCTTCATCCTCCTGCTGCGCCGGTCGCGGACCGGCTACGAGCTGTGATCGAGCTCGACGACGTCTCGATCTCCTACGGCGGACGGGTCGTCCTGTCGGGCATCGACCTGTCGGTCGCGGCTGGCGAGCGCGCAGCGCTGATCGGACCGAACGGCGCGGGCAAGTCGACGCTGCTCCGGGCCGTCACCGGGCTGGTCGTCCCGAGCCGCGGCCAAGTGCGTGTCGCCGGCGACCCTCTCCGCGGACTGGATCGCGCCGCGATCGCGCGCCGGATCGCGGTCGTGCCGCAGCAGGTGAGCGTGCCCTTCTCGACCACGGTCGAGCAGCTCGTCGGCCTCGGCCGCCTGCCACACGAGGACCCGCTCCGGGGCGCCCGGCCGGCGGATCGCGCGGCCGTGGCCTCGGCCATCGAGCGCGTCGGCATCGGGCACCTGCTCGGCCGGGACGTGCGCGAACTGTCGCTCGGCGAACGGCAGCTGGTGCTGGTCGCGCTGGCCGTGGCCCAGGCCGCGCCGGTCCTCATCCTCGACGAGCCGACCGTCCACCTGGACCTCCGCCACCAGGTCGCCACCATGCAGCTGCTCGTGGACCTCAACGTCCGCGATGGCGCCACGATCCTCGCCGTCCTCCACGATCTCAGCCTCGCCGCGGCGTTCTTCCCGCGCCTGGCCCTGCTCGACGGCGGCCGGCTGGTCGCCGACGGCACGCCGGCCGAGGTCCTGTCGGCGGAGCGGATCGGCGGTGTCTTCGGCGTCGAGCCGTCGATGGTCCGCGTTGTCGAGCCGGCGCTCAGCTGACCCTGGCGCCGGCCGGCTGTCCCGTCGTCCGGGGGAGGTCGCATGCTACGATCCCGAGCGTGACGCGCCGATCATCGAGCGCTCGACGCCGGATCCCGCCTGGTCCGCACCGGTGGCTGCCGGTCGTGGTGATCGGATCTGCGCTCCTCGTGGCCGCCTGCGGCAACGGCACGGCGACCGGTTCGCCCGACCGGACGCCGGCATCGCCCGGGGCGCCGGGCGAATCGAGCCACCCGCCCCCGGCATCGTCCGAACCGACGGCGGAGCCGTCGACCGGGGCGCCCGGAGCGGGCGGTTCGGCGGCGCCGTCGACGGGTCCGGGAGAATCGGCCGCCGCGAGCCCCGGTGCCGGTGGTGCCGGTGCGGCAGCCTGCACCGGCAGCGACGAGAATCGCAGCTTCTTCGCCTCGATGGCGGCTGCGGTCGACTGGCCGGTCTACTGCCCGGTCCTGCCGGCTGGCTGGTTCGTCGAGAGCGGCCAGTACCGGCTCGCCGACGGTGGCCGGCTGGAGATCGTGTATCGCGGTCCGCAGCGGACCAGGATCCAGCTCGACGAGGGAGCGTTCTGCACGATCCAGGGCGGCTGTGTCCCGCCGGGGCAGGACGTTGCGACGACGGCATTCGACGGCCAGGACGGGCAGCTCGTCGCGCTCGATGACGGCAGCTGGGCGGTCGCCCTCGACCGCGAGGCATCGCTCAGCTGGCTGCTGATCGCGACCGGGCTGGACGAGGCGACGGCTCGCTCGATCGCGGCGGGCCTCGTGATGGTCGGCGGCTGAGCGTTCCGGCCGGCGCCGCACCGGCCCGCCGGGCGACCGGCGCGCCAGCGGTGTCGCATCATGGCGCCATGCGGATCGCCGAGTTCGACCTGGAGCGCTATTTCGCCCGCTGGGAGTTCGCCGTCCGGCACCTGCTCTGCGCCTCGGACGTGCAGGCCTACCCGATGTCGGAGCTGCTGGCCCTGGCGGATGACGAGGTGCGCGGCCTGTGGGACACGCTCCAGCTCGGCTACACCGAGTCGACCGGGCACCCGCTGCTTCGCCGCGAGATCGCCTCGCTCTACGCGGACGTCGAACCCGACGAGGTGCTGACGTTCGCCGGCGCCGAGGAGGCGGTCTTCTGTCTGCTCAACGTGGCGCTGGAGCCCGGCGACCACGCGATCGTCACCTGGCCCGGCTACCAGAGCCTGTATGAGGTGGCCCGCGCAGCCGGTGCCGACGTGACGCTCCACGAACTCCACGAGTCGGATGGGTGGCGGCTGGATCTCGACCGGCTCCGCCGGCAGCTGACCCCGGCGACCCGGCTGATCGTCGTCAACCTGCCGCACAACCCAACCGGGATGCTGCCCGACCGGGCAACGTTCGACGCGCTCGTCGCCGTCGCCGAGGAGGCTGGCGCCCGCCTCCTCGTCGACGAGGTCTACCGCGGTCTCGAGTTCGACGAGGCCGACCGACTGCCCACGGGTGCCGAGGCGATGCCGTCCGGCGTCTCGCTCGGGGTCATGTCGAAGGCGTACGCGCTGGCCGGACTCCGGATCGGCTGGCTGGCGACCCACGACCGCGAGCTGCTGGCCCGGGTCGCCGGGTTCAAGGACTACACGACCATCTGTTCCTCGGCGCCGTCCGAGATCCTGGCGATCATCGCCCTGCGCGCCCGCGACCGGGTGCTGGCGCGATCGCGCGACATCGTGGCAACGAACCTTGACCGGCTGGACGGGTTCTTCGAGGACTGGGCGGACCGCTTCGAATGGGTCCGGCCGCGTGCCGGCTCGATCGGCTTCCCGCGCCTGACCGTCCCGGGCGTCAGGATCGACGAGTGGGCCGCCGGGCTCGTCGAAGCCGAGGGTGTCCTGCTGCTGCCGGCCTCGCAGTTCGGCCACCCGGGCAACCACTTCCGCCTTGGATTCGGCCGGACCGACCTGCCCGAGGCGCTTGCCAGGCTCGAGAGGTACGCGGCTCGAACCCTGCGTTGACCGCGCCGCGGCCGATCAGCCGGCTCGCGCCACGGCCCAGCCGATCGCGGCGCCGACGCCCGCAAACGCCAGCGCGAGGAGCGACCCGGTCGCACCGCCGCCGGCGATCTCGATGACCGGTGTGGGCAGGCCCACGAGCAACGCCCACAGCCACGGCCGTCTTCGTCCGAGGTAGGCGGCGCCGCCGCCGGCCAACAGGAGGGCGCCGGCGGTGACGCCGGTCGAATCCCAGCCCGGGCTGCTGTCGGCCAGCGCGATCAGCAGACCGGCCAGGAGCGCCAGGCCGGCGATGACCGGCACACGGCCCGTCCCGGCGCGAATCCCGGCGAGCATGACCCATCCACCTCCGTAACTCCGTTGCGATGTGCCTCGGACGATCGCTGTCGCATCGGATGTTGCGCCGACCCAAGAGTTGGGCCCAACGGACGTCACCCGTACCGGAGGTTTCCGCATGGCTCCCAAGACCGCATTGCCCCACAGCCGCAACGGGGTCGCGCCGCGCAAGCGATCACCCGAGCCGCGGCTCAGCATCCAGGCGCCGGAGCTCCAGGCCTTCGGGACGCTGCGGGACCTGCCGATCTCGCTCCCGTCCAAGGCCCGGTCGGGCAGCTGCCGGCTGCTCAACGAGATCCTGGCCGACACGATGGTGCTCTATGCCATGTACAAGAAGCACCATTGGCTCGTCGCCGGACCGACCTTCTACCAGCTCCACCTGCTCTTCGACAAGCACGCGGACGAGCAGCTCGAGCTGGTTGACCTCCTGGCCGAGCGCGTCCAGAGCCTGGGCGGGATCGCGGTCGGCGATCCGCGCCAGGCCGCCGAGCTGACCTCGATCGAACGGCCGCCCGACGGCGCCGAGGAGGTCTCGGTCATGCTCGATCGGACACTCCGGGCGCACGAGACGATCCTCACCAAGGTCCGGCGCGCGATCAAGGCGACCGAGGAATCCGAGGACTGGGGCACCAACGACCTGCTGATGAGCGACGTCCTGCGCCGCCACGAACTGCAGGTCTGGTTCCTCGCCGAGCACGTGGTCGACCTGCCGCTCGTCGGCGCCTGAGCGTGGGGGCGCCGCGGCGGCGCCCACGAGGTCAGCTGCGCTTTCGGGGCAGGTCCAGGAACGGCAGCGGGACGACCGTGGCGCCGACCCGGCCGCGGCGTCCCTCGACCGTCCATTCCACGGACAGGCTGGATCCGATCGGCTCGTACTGCGGCGGCACCGACGCCAGCGCGATCGCCTGCTTGAGAATCGGGCTCCAGCCGTGGCTCGTGGCCCGGCCGACCTGGCGGCCGCCGGCGAAGACCGGCACCGGCGAGCGATCCACGCTCGGACTGATCGCCGGCGGCAGGCCCTGCGCGTCATACAGGCCCTCGATGTCATACCAGTCGAGCTGGAGCCCGACGAGCCGCCGTTCGGGCCCGCCGGCGCGCTGCTCGCGCTCGAGCGCGAGCCGGCCCACGAAATCGCCCTTGTCGAAGCTGACCAGCCGGCCGAGCCCGATCTCGAACGGGGAGTACTGCTGCTCGGGGTTCATGGCATGCCGCGCGGACGTGTAGTCCACCTCGAGGAGGATGAGCCCCGCCTCCAGCCGCACCACGTCGAGCGCGACCATCCCGGCCGGCCGGATCCCGTACGCCTTGCCGGCCGCCATCACCGCATCCCAGACCGCGGTCGCGCCCTTGACCGGGATCCACAGCTCGTAGCCGAGGTCGCCCGTGTAGCCGGTCCGCGACACGTCGATCGCGACCTTGCCGATCTTCGACGGCCGACGCCGGAAGTAGCGCAGGTCGGCGACCGACTCGCCGGTCGCGGCCTCGAGCACGTCGCGTGACAGCGGGCCCTGGAGCGCGAGGGCAGCCGTGGCCTCGGTCTCCTCGGTGATCGTCACGTCGAGCCCGGCGCTGCCGGCAGGAAGAAGCTCCTCGATCGCCTCGCCAACCAGTGCGGCCTGCTCGCGCAATCGGCCAGAGGCTGCAAAATGCAAGAGCTCTTGCAGGAAAGCCGGAA
>JACQEF010000235.1 GCA_016200745.1 Chloroflexota bacterium
AGGCCGTGGCGCTCGATGAACCGGTCCTGCTGCTCGCGCTGGCTCGCCGGGCCGTAGCGGTCGTACTGGCCGGCCGTCGACTCGCGGATCCAGCGCGCCGCCCGCAGGCCGCCGATCTCGTCGAGCGAGCGCGGCAGGCGCTTCACGCCGCGGGGTCCTTCCTGAGCCTGATCATCCCGGACACCTTCGCGCTGCCGTCAAGGCGTTCGCGGCGCAGCTCGTCGGGGCCGTCCGGGTACCGCCGATGCAGCGCCTCGACATAACGGGCGAGGGCGACGATGAGCGGATCGCGCTCCACGGGTGGCTGCGCCTGGACGGTCACGCGAGCCCGCCCCACTCGTAGCCATCCGTGCCATCGACCACGGCCCTGAGGCGTGCTGCCGACTCGTCGGTCATGTCGTCGCCGAAGATCCGCATCGCGGCATGGACGATGTCCAGGTCATCAGGGGCCGGAGTAGGCAGAGGAGCGTCACCAGCGTCACCGTCGTCACCGTCGTCACCGCGAGCACGATCCTCGGTGACGCTCGCCTCACCCCACAGACCCGTCCCGTCACCTTCCGGCGCTGTTGCGTCACCTTCGCCCGAGGCCGGTGACGGCGGTGACGCGGGTGACGGCGTTTCCGGGGCCTCGCGGATGGCGATCAGGCGGCGCCCGTGCGACTCGCGACGCTTCTCAACCTCGATCCCGACCGAGCGGAGGTTGGGCGCGATGCGGGCGAGCTCCCGCGAGAGCGACGTCGCGTTCCCGGGCCAGCCTTTGCGCCGCGTGGCCGGCTCGCCCACGATGCCCGCGAGGCGGTCGAGGAGTTCCGTCGCGGTCCCCACGAACTCGCCCGATTCCAGCATCGTGCGCATCGGCGCGACGATCACCGCCGCGTCGAGGGCGATCTCGTGGATCGCGTCGCGGTTGCCCGTGTACGCCTTCAGGAACGAGCCGGGGGGCCAGCCCAGCGCCGGTTCGGCTGCCACGACCCAGCGGGCGAAGTCGGCCATCCTGGGCGCCCGCTCGAGCTTGACCGCATCGAGCTGACCGATGGCGCCCGACACCGCGTCCAAGAGCGCGCCGAGGATCGACGGCTGCTCGCGATCGAACGCGGCCCAGAACTGGGCCTCGTCCTGGCGGCGGTCGTCCGGGATCCGGGGCAGTTCGAGCTCGATCGTGCGGTCGAGCAGATCGCTGCGCGTGCCCAGGACGCCGATGCCGTTGATGACGATCGGCCGGCAGGCGTCGAACAGCGTCTCCTCGTCGTTCTCGTAGAGGGTGCGGGTGCTGAAGCCCAGCCCGGTCGAGACCCGGCAGAGCGTGTCGCTCAGCCAATCCGAGACGGTCGAGAGATTGTCGAGGGAGATGACGGCGCCGTTGGTCGCCGCGATCGCCAGATCTCGCTCATCACGCGGCGTGGCGCGGGTGACGCTCTTGTTGGGGTCGATCAGGCGACGGTGGATCTTCGCTGTGGTGGACTTGGCCGAGCCGTGCTCGCCGTTGAGGGCGAGGATCGGATACGGACCGTTCGGCCGGAACGCCGCGACGAGACAGCCGAGGAACAGGCGCCACTGGTTGTCCTGGTCGTCATCCCGGACGTTCACGAATCGACGGAGCTGATCCACGGTGCCTCCCCGGACGGGCACGGGCAGGCGGAGCAGACCTTTCGGGCGGCGGAAGCGCACAGGCGGGTCGGCGACGAGGTCCCAGCCGGTGGCCGTGATCCTGATCGCCTGCCAGAGCGGGTCGCCCAGGTCGAGGTAGATGTCGGGGCCATCACCAGCGACCCGGACGTACACCGGGCACTCGAGCCCCTCGAAGAGCGCCCGGCCCATCAAGACGTCGAGAGCATCGCGCAGCGCCTGGCCGCCGGCGGCTCGCCCATATTCCATGTGGAATCGGCGGGACAGCCACGCTCGAAGGGCCTTCGATCCAAGCGGCCATACCTCGTGATGACCGTCGCGCTCGATGCGAGCGTAGGCGACGTCGTCCGCGGTGTGGAAGAACTCGACGTCCGCCGCGAGGTCCAGGATCATGGTCGCCTGGGATCGCTTCCCGCCTGCCGCGGGCTCGGCGGGGCCTGGATCGCCAGACTCCACCTCGGGCGCGCCGTCGCGGGCATCGGTCGCGGCAGGATCACCGTCATCGTGATCGTCGGCGGCTGGCGGCGGGGAGGTCCGCCCGTCGCCCGGCGGGTAGCGCCCGACACTGGAGGCGATGCCCCGGACCGCGTCATCTGGCAGGGGCGGTCGACAGCGGCCGGCGTTCACCGCCAGCAACGCGGCCTCGATCTCGGCGGCGGTCATGCCCCGGCGCCGCATCGTGCCCGCCAGCGAGGTCAGCGTCGCGTTCCGCTGACCGTCGGGGATGGCGTCCGAATCCTCGGGGTGATCGCCAGCCGCCCGAGGTGATCGGGCTGTCTCGGCGACCCATGCCGGTGCGTCCGCGATCCCGTCCTCGATCGGGACGATCCACTCGTAGCGCACGTTGCTGATGTGGAGTGAGTGCGGGACGACGATGTAGGAGCCGGGCCCCCGGAGGTCGACGTGCTCCCTGACGCCGACCTTGGGCCGGATCGCCGTGGTCGTGCGGTAGATCAGGTGCCGGCCACGCCCCGTCCTCGACGTCGCCGTTCTCGGCAGCTCGTCGCTCCGGAAGACCGTGGTGAGGTCGGCCACGTCCACGTCGACGACGATGAAGCCGTCCGGGACCACCGCGCCGATGTTCGCGATCGGCCACGTGCCCCACCACCCACGAATCTGATCGGCGTCCGTGGTCGCGTCGCTGAGGCCGTTCTTCGTCCGGGGATGCTTGCCAGGCGACGAGCAATCGGGCCGGCGGCAATCACACACGCCGTCGATCGGGGTGTGCAGCGGGATCACTCCCCAGCCGGTGGCTGCCATGAAGAGCGCGCTCTCGAGAAGGGCCCTCATGCGTCGGCCGACTCTTGCGGCGCTCGGTCCGGCTTCGCGATGTGGTCCTCACGCGCGATCCCCTCGAGGACGAGCCGGAGCGCCTCCCGCTTGCGGTCGCGGAGGTGATCACGAGCCATCGCCGTCAGCGCGTCGTTAGCGTCTGGCGGCAGTATCAGCACCAGGCGGGGCCAGCGGCGCCGGTTCACGATCGCGTCCATGAGCCGACAGTGCCGGGTGGGTGTCGTGACGACGAGGTAGGAAACTGGCAATGGCTCCGGCGCCGGGGTTTCCTACCGGTTGGCCAGCCTGGCCTCGGCGTCCTCCAGGATGCCCGCCCAGCCGCGTGGGCCTTGGACCTGGCGGATGCGCCGGCCCCCCTCGTCCTTCCCGAGCTCCAAGCTCACAGTTGCCTGGGTCGGCCAGGTCCCATCGGGTTCGCGATGCTCGATCGCCGCGTCGACGATGCTGTCCCTGGTCAGTCCCCAGCCGGGCGGAGATCCGCCTTTCGACCGTGCCTGCTCAATCCCGCTGCGCTCGCGAATCTGCTTGCCACGTTCTGCGCTGTCGAGCTCGGTCCGACCGGGCCCACGGACCGCTCCGTGATGGTCAGCGCTGTTGGCCGCGGCACGGCTCTCGACAATCACCCTCGCGCCCAACTCGGCCTGGCGATCGCGCCGCCGTTTGGCGGCCCGGGGCCCAAGGCCGAGGCGTTGGCGGATCGTGCGCTCATCAAGGCTGGACAGGCGATCGACGTAGCCCCGCAACTCGTCGATCTCCGGCTGCCGACCCTCGATCAGGACGAGGTGGTGGTAGAGCGCCCGGACAAGCTCCTCGCCCATCTCGGGGCGCTCAGCCACCACCCGCGCGATGTCCGCCGACATGATCAGGGGGTCGGGATGGCTCATCGGGCGGTCGGTTCCGGCTCAGGTGCGCTCTGGGTGCGTCGGTGCGTCATGGCCGACGGCGGCCCTGAACTGCGAGCCCGAGCGCCGCTTCATGCCTCTCCCGGGGCCTCCCGCACGGGGTATGCGTAGTCGAGGACGGCCTTGAACGTCTCGAGCCATAGGTCGTGAGCTTCGCGCTGCCAGGTCGGGCCGATCTTGGGAAGGTCGTCCACGATCGGCACGAGGGCCGGGTGAAGGTCCGTCGGCGGCTTGTGCCGCACGGCTCCGAGGGGTTTGTCCTCCGGGGTCGGCGGGGTCTCCTTCGGGATAACCGGCCCCTTCGGCTTAACGCCCAAACCGTTACGCCGCGCCGGGCTCGGCTTGTTTCGCGCCTGCTTCGCGATCGCGACCGGCATCGGCAAATCGGCCGCCTTCGCCGCGTTGATGAAGAAGCTCTGCGCCTTGCGGAACGTTCCCTCGGTGGCGCCGCGTTCGAACAGCGCATCCCGGAGCATCTTCGGCGTGGCCTTCGGAAGTCCGTCCACGAGGTCGGCTCCGTACGAGTCGCGCAGAAGGTCGGCGATCATCGGCTTGCGCTCGGCTTCGGTCGCGAGCGCGAGCTGCTCCAGGCGATCCGTCGGCTTATCGCCATCGAGAAGGCCCAGGAAGCGCAGGCCGGTCATCAGCTGGGCGCCCGTCGCACCGGAGTACTTGGCCCCCCAGAAGCTCCGGTCAAACTGACTGGGGATCGTGCTCAACTCACGCAGCCAATCGAGAAGGTTGGCGAACGTCAGGTAGCTGACGTACACCGGGGCCTTCTGGGCCTTGTCCTCTGCCATGTGCCACTCCTCTCGCTCTTGTTGTGGCACTTGTACCACGAGCGAGTGCCGCCGGTCAAGTACCACAATGCGATGGACAGAAGTTGACCGGCATCCTTGTCCAAGGGCAATCTGTCGCAAGAGGAGGCGACGGACATGGCAACGCGCGGCGATCGGGTTCTTGTGCACGGCTACAAGGGCAGGGAGGCGATCCTCCGGGTCTGGGAAACGAGAGCGGGTGGTTTGGTCCTCAGCTCAGAGGACGGCTATCGACGGCTGATGCAGGGCGACCAGACGGCTCCCCTTGTGGGGTTCCCCGCACGAGACGTCAAGGGAGTTCTCGATGCGGCAACAGCGCCTTCGACCGAGCCGCGGCGGCGCGCCTAGAGGCCTGCTCGACAGCCAGAACGATGGTCTCGCCTTGGTGATGCGTAGGCTCCGCACCTGCGGCTTTCCCACGGTTCGTCAAACGGCGGCGGGTGCGTCTCCGGTAAGGTGGCGACGTGCAGAATGTGAGTAGACGGCGCCCGACGAGAGGCGCGTAAGCGTTGGGCGATCGGATCGAGGTCGGGGCCATCGTCGATGGTCCTCTCCTGCCTGAGCCGATCCGAGTCCTCGCGCTCGTACCCTTGGGAGCGTCCGTCAAGCTCATCGGTCAGGGACTGCGCAGCAACCAGGTCCACGACCCGATCCTGACGCCGGCCCAGCTGGATCAGCTGACCGTCACACCGCTGCAGGCGGCCTTCGACGGCGATCCGGCGCGTTTCAGACTTGGGATCGAGGCGCAGCGTCTTGCCCTGGCGTACGAGTACGACCCCTACTTCTCGCTCTCCATCGCTCGTGTCGATCCGCTCCCGCATCAGCTCGAGGCCGTATACGACTACTTCCTCAAGATGCCCCGGATCCGTTTCCTGCTCGCCGATGATCCGGGCGCCGGCAAGACGATCATGGCCGGGCTCCTCCTGAAGGAGCTCAAGGCGCGCGGCATCGTCAAGCGAACCCTCGTCGTCGCGCCGGCCAACCTGACCTTCCAGTGGCAGCGCGAGCTCAAGGACAAGTTCGCGGAGAACTTCTCCGTGATCCGCTCTGAGCAGCTCCGTGCCAACTACGGCGTGAACCCTTGGCAGGAGCAAGACCAGGCGATCACGTCTGTGTCATGGGTCTCGGTCATCGAGGAGGCCAAGGAGAGCCTTCTTCGGTCGCGCTGGGATCTCGTGATCGTCGATGAAGCACACCGGATGGCGGCGTACGCCGAGGATCGCAAGACGCTCGCCTACCAGTTGGGCGAGCGGCTCTCCGACATGACAGATCACTACCTGCTGATGACCGCAACCCCGCACAAGGGGGACCCGGAGAACTTCACCCTCTTCCTGGCCCTCCTCGACCGCGATGTCTACGCCGATGTTTCGAGCCTGAAGGAGGCGATGGCCCGCAACCGCGCTCCGTTCTACTTGCGCCGGACCAAGGAGGCCCTCGTGACCTTCCCGGACGAGAACGGTGTCTCGCACAAGATCTTCACGAAGCGGGACGTCCAGACGGTCAAGTTCACCCTGGACGGTCCCGAGATGGACTTCTACGACGCACTCACGCGATACGTGGAAGACCAGTCGATCGAAGCCGCGAAGGACAACAACCAGATCCGCGGCCGCGCACTTGCCTTTGCGATGGCGATGCTCCAGCGACGAATGGCGTCGTCGGTGTATGCGGTGCGCCGATCGCTCGAGCGAATGAGAGATCGTCGTGAGCGCATCCTCAACGACCCGGAGGGTTTCCGGCGGGAGGTCTTCTCGAAGCGCATCCCGGACGACTTCGACGAACTCGAGGAGTCGGACCAGCAGGCGCTTCTCGAGGAGATCGAGAACGTAGTCGCCTCGTATGACCCCGAAGTCCTCCGCCGAGAAGTCGCCGAGATCGGGAGGCTCGTCGCGGAGGCGAAAGCACTCGAGCAGCGCGAGGTCGAGACGAAGCTCGTCAAGCTGAAGGCGCTGTTGACCTCGCAAGGCGTGTTCGACGACCCGACGATGAAGCTCCTGGTATTCACCGAGCACAAGGACACGCTCGATTACCTCGCGGGCGACGGACGCGACGGTCGCCCATTCGGGAAGCTTCGCGAGTGGGGTCTGAGCGTCACTCAGATCCACGGCGGGATGAAGATCGGCGACCGCGACGCGCCCGGATCGCGCATCTACGCGGAGCGGGAATTCCGAGAGTCGGCGCAGGTCCTCGTCGCGACTGAGGCCGCTGGCGAGGGAATCAACCTGCAGTTCTGCTGGTTCATGATCAACTACGACATCCCCTGGAACCCGGTGCGCCTCGAGCAGCGGATGGGCCGGATCCATCGGTACGGCCAGCTGCACGACTGCGTCATCTTCAATTTCGCCGCGGTGAACACGAGCGAGGGCAGGGTTCTCGCCAAGCTCCTCGATCGCCTCGACGAAATCCGCAAAGAGCTGGGTAGCGACCAGGTGTTTGACGTCGTCGGCGAGGTTCTTCCGGCCGCATCCCTGGAGAGAATGTTCCGGGACCTGTACCAAAGGAACCGCACCGTCGCGGACATCGAGCAACGCATCGCCGCGGACGTCAACCCCGAGGCCTTCCGGCGTATCACGGAGTCCGCACTGGAGGGACTCGCAAAGCGCCAGCTGAACCTCTCCGCGTTGGTCGGTCGGCGCGCCGAGGCCAAGGAACGGCGTCTCGTGCCCGAGGTCATCGCGGACTTCTTCGTACAAGCGGCTCCGCTGTCAGGCCTACCCACGCGACCTGTCTCAGCTGACGGGGGCGTGTACCGAATCGGGCGCGTCCCAAGGTCACTTCTTACGCTCGGTGACGAACTCGAGCCAAGGTATGGCCGGCTGGGTCGCAACTACGATCGGGTCGTCTTCGACAAGACCCTCCTGCCCAGTGACCCACGGCTGGAGTGGGTCACACCAGGCCATCCCTTGTTCGAAGTAGTTCGCGAGGCAGTCGCGCGGCGCGTCGCGAACGACCTTCGCCAGGGAGCTGTCTTCTTTGACCTCCAGCGCGAGCAGCCCAGCCAGCTCGATATCTTCGCTGCCTCAATCAAGGACGGTCGTGGCCGTCCCGTGCACCGGCGCCTGTTCGTCGTCGAGGCCGATGGCGGCGGGATGACACTGCGGCAGCCGACGCTCTTCCTCGACCTCGTGCCAGCGCCAGGACAGACGCCACCTCAACGTGAGCTCGCCGGGGTGTCCGACACGGAGGCGTTCCTGCTGGTCGACGGTCTTGAGCCGTTTCTCACGGAGGTCGCGGCCGATCGCCAGGCGGAGGTCGGGAGGATCGCGGTCCATGTCGAACTGGCACTCAAGGCGTTGATCGATCGCGCTCAACTCAAGCATGCCGAGCTTCTCGAGCAGCAGACGCTCGGCATCAGCCTGCAGGGCATTGAGGGGCGCCTGGCGCAGGCTGAAACGCACCTCGACGAACTCAACGCGCGACTGGACCGTCGACTGGCGGAGCTCGATAAGGAACGCGAATGCGTGATCGGGGACGTCGTTCACATCGGACGTGCATGGGTCCTGCCACACCCCGAACGGACGACACCAGTCGGCCGACCGATGGTGAGCGACCCCGAGATCGAGCGGATCGCCGTCGAATGTGCCACGGCATACGAGATTGCCCAAGGACGCGTGGTTGAGAGCGTAGAGAAGGACAATCGCGGGTTCGACCTTGTCTCGCGCCTGCCCCATCCCGAGGATCCCGCGTCGTTCGTGGACGTGCGGTTCATCGAAGTAAAGGGGCGAGCGGCGACTGGCGACGTCGCACTCTCAACCAACGAATTCAAGACGGCTCAGCGGCTCAAGGGCGACTTCTGGTTGTACGCCGTCTTCGACGCGGCGACATCACCGCGGCTCGTGCGCGTACAGGACCCCTCTCGACTGGGTTGGATGCCGATCGTCCAGATCGAGCACTACCGACTAGACCCACGGTCGATCGAGAACGCACAAACGGGAGTCCAGCACCAGTGATGCCAAAGCGACTGATCGAGGTCGACCTTCCGATTGCCCGGATCTCCGGCTACGCCCGTCGCGAGAAGGCAATACGGCACGGCCACCTCTCCACGCTCCACCTCTGGTGGGCGAGGCGCCCGCTGGCCTCGTCGCGAGCGGTGATCCTCGCGTCGCTCCTACCGGACCCGGCCGATCCTGCATGCCCTCCGGAGTTCCAGGAGCGAGCGGCTGCGCTTCTGCTCCGACTCCGCGATGAGCGAGGTGGCCCGCGCCTCGATTGGTCCAACCCGATCGTCTTGCGAGACGCGCTCCTAACTTTCATCGCCGACTTCGCCGATTTCGCCGCCTCGGACGATCCCTTGCTGATCTCGACGTCACGGGCGCTTGTCACAGCGGCCCACCGATCTCTTGTGCCGGACGGAAGTACACAGCCCTTCGTCACCGATCCTTTCGCGGGTGGCGGAGCCATCCCGCTCGAGGTGCTGCGAGTCGGCGGCCTGGCATTCGCCTCCGACCTGAACCCGGTCGCGGTCTTGCTGAACAAGGTTGCCTTGGAGTACATGCCGCGCTTCGGCCAGAGGCTAGTCGATGAGCTGCGCGTCAGAGGCGCTCAGGTAGCCAGCGTCGCGTCCTCCGAGCTGGGTCGTCTTTACCCTGGGGTCGGCGGCTCACCTCTCTCATATCTGTGGGCGAGGACGGTCCTTTCCGAGGAGCCGACGAGCCTTCCGCCCATCGAAATCCCGCTGATGCGGTCTTTCTGGCTTGCGCGCGGGGCGAGGAGACGGATCGCTCTTCGCTGGGTGAGGGCTGCCGGTGGCGCCGTCGAGACTGAGACAATCGAACGACGCTCTGCGGATGGCACGACTCGGCTTGTGAGACGTCCGATCCTCGAGGTCTTTGAGCCCGACGAGGGACGTGAGTTGGATCGTCCCACGGCCGTGCGCGGCTCGGCGATTTGCCCTGTCTCCGGGCACGTGACGCCGGTCGAACGGGTTCGTGAACAGCTTCGCTCGCGACGCGCGGGATCGGCAGACGCTCGGCTGCTCTGCGTGGTTGAGACTCGCCATGGCGTCGCGGGGCGGAGATACAGACTCGCGGGCGCCATCGACTTTCAGGCAGTTGACACTGCGGCCGCCCTAGCAGACGAGCTACAGCGCCTGGGAGCAGACGGACTCTCTCCGCTGCCAGACGAAGACATGGACCTCAATGAGATCCGCCGCAACTCGACACTGATCTATGGCGCCCGAAGATGGGGCGACCTCTTCACGCCTCGACAAGCCGTAGCCCTCGCCACGATCGCCCGCGCGATCCGGGATGTCGGCGCGGAGATGCGCCGTTCCGGGGACAGCGATCTTGCCACCGCAGTTGAGGCCTGCCTTGCGCTGTCGCTCAGCAAGGAGGCAGACCTAACCAACGCGCTTGTAGCGTGGAAACCTGACGCAGAGTGCCCAGTTCACATGTTCACCCGTCAGGCGATCCCGATGGTTTGGGACTTCGCGGAAGCAGTGCCGGTGTCAGAAGGGAGTGGCTCCTGGGGCAGCATGGTTGAGCGGACAGCGGATGCTCTCGAGAGTCTGGCCGGTTCCGGCCGTGAGGTGGGCACCGTGATCCAGGCGTCGGCAACGGCGATCCCTCTGCCTACCGACAGCGTCGACGCCGTTGTGACGGACCCGCCTTACTACGATGCTGTCCCGTACGCCAATCTGTCCGACTTCTTCTACGTCTGGCTTCGTCGCTCGCTTGTCCGTTCGCTTCCGGACCTGTTCTCAGGACAGCTGACACCCAAGTCCGACGAGATCGTCGTCGATCGCGCGCACCATCTCAGCTCTCAGACGAAGAACGTCGCCCACTACGAACGTGAACTGACAAAGGCCTTCGCGGAATGCCGCCGCATCCTGAAGCCCGGTGGGGTCGCGGCTGTCATCTTTGCGTCGAAGTCGACGGCGAGCTGGGAAGCGTTGCTGGGGGCACTCGTCGAATCCGGCTGGGTGATCACGGCGTCATGGTCGATCGACACGGAGATGGACACGAGGGTATCCGCCCAAGGACAGGCCAGACTCGGATCTTCGATCCACCTTGTCTGTCGACCTCGAGAACACCCAGACGGGACCCTGGTGGAAGATTCGGTCGGCGAGTGGCGCGACGTCGTCTACGAGCTCGGTCAACGGATCCACGATTGGATGCCGCGACTTTCGGCGGAAGGCGTCGTCGGGGCTGACGCCATCTTCGCCTGCATTGGCCCGGCCCTCGAAGTGTTCTCTCGCTGGTCCCGTGTTGAGAAGCCGAGCGGCGACCGCGTCTTGCTTCAGGAGTATCTCGAACAGGTTTTGGCGGCGATTGCGAAGGAGGCTCTAGCGCAGGTGTTCGCTGACGCGGACTCCGCCGGGCTCGAGGCCGATGCTCGCCTCACGGCGATGTGGCTGTGGACCATCCGAACCTCGCGAACAGGCGAGATCGGGCTCGAGACGGGCGAGGACGACGAGGAAGCCACGGCCGACGAGCCGTCGGCTCGCCTTGTTGGCTTCGCGCTCGAGTACGACGCTGCGCGAAAGATTGCCCAGGGCCTCGGGGTCGATCTGCAGGCGCTTCCCGACCTGGTCGAGATCAAGGCCGGTGTCGCCAGGCTTCTCGGTGTCCGCGAACGGGCAGGCGCGCTCTTCGGCGGCGCGTACGACGAGCGGAATGCCAAGGCTCGCGGCGCATCGGGGCAGCTCTCGCTGTTTGCCGATGGTCCTGAGCCGGGCGTTGACGGGATTGGGCCGGTCATCGGGGACCTGCAGCCGGCGGTGACGGCGCTCGATCGCGTCCATCAAGCTATGTTGCTGTTCGGTTCTGGCAGATCCGACCAGCTCATGGGCTACCTCTCTGCCGGAGTCGGGACCGACAGACGGTTCTGGAACATCGCCCAGTCGCTAGCTGCGCTGTACCCGAGCGGCTCTGACGAGAAGCGTTGGGTGGACGGGGTCCTCGCTCGCAAGAAGAGCTTCGGCTACTAACGAGGGTTGGGATGACGCGACTCAAGCCCTGGTTCGAGGTCGTCAAGCCTCGTGAAGACTTGCGTGAGGGACGGCCCCTCGACGCATCCGAGTTCGCCGTGCATCTCGACCAGGTCCGCGAGCGCCGGGGTTCCCCAGACTACTTCGAGCCTGTTCGGTTCTTCGAGCGAACCTACCTCACGACGAACCTCAAGGCATTGTCGGCTGAGGTCCTTCGGCGTCTCTCGGGGATCAACGTTGAGACCTCGGCGGTCTTCAACATGTCGACGCAGTTTGGCGGCGGCAAGACCCACGCCCTGACCCTCCTCTATCACCTGGCCACGGCTGGTCCGGCGGCGCGCGGATACAAGGGTGTCGGAGGCATCATCGATGCCGCTCAGCAAGCTGGCTCACCGGTAAAGATCACTGCGGTGCCAGTCACCCGAGTCGCGGTCTTCGTGGGTACGGAATTCGACTCGCTTACCGGCAGGGGTGGCGATGACGGCACCCCTCGTCGCTACACCCCATGGGGGGAGCTGGCCTGGCAGCTGGGACCTGAGTCCTTCGCCGTGGTTGCTCAGCATGACGCTGAGCGAACGGCACCCGGGGGCGACGTCCTGCGGGCAATGCTGCACACAGGCCCGGTGCTCATCCTGATGGACGAGCTCATGAACTACGTGAGCCGCACTCGGACAACCGGGATGCGCGGCCAGTTCTATGACTTCCTCCACAACCTAACCGAGACGATCCGCGGAGAGGATCGGAAGGTCCTCGTGATCTCGGTCCCGAAGTCCGAGACAACAGAGATGAGCGTCGAAGACCAGGAGGACTTCTTCCGCCTCCAGAAGCTGCTCGAGCGCCTCAGCAAGCCGGTCGTGATGTCCGTCGAGAGCGAGACATCCGAGATCATTCGACGACGCCTCTTCGAGTGGGGAGGAGCAATTCCAGAGGAAGGTCGACGCGTCGTCGGCGCGTTCTCGGATTGGGCAGTTGAGAACCGAGCGTTCCTGGGCGACGGTGACGCTTCGCAAGCGCGCGAGCGCTTCGAGGCTGCCTACCCATTCCATCCCGCCGTGCTCTCGGTCTTCGAGCGCAAGTGGCAGAGCCTGCCGAGCTTCCAGCGCACTCGAGGGGTGCTACGCCTTCTCGCCCTCTGGGTCTCGAAGTCCTATCAGGAGGGCTACCGCAAGACGCATCCCGACCCTCTAATTGGGCTCGGGACAGCGCCTCTCGACGACCCCGACTTTCGCCACGCGATCTTCGCCGAACTGGGCAACGACAGGCTCGAAGGTCCGGTCACGACAGACATCGCCGGACGTAAGGACTCCCACGCGGTCCGCCTTGATCGCGAGGCGCCGGATCCAGTCCGTCGGGCTCGCCTCCACTCCAAGGCAGCGACTGCGATCCTCTTCGAGTCGAATGGCGGGGCGACGCGGACCGAGGCGACCCTGGCAGAGATCCGATTTGCACTTGGCGAACCCGACTTCAATCTCGCTGACGTAGAGCCCGTCCTCGATGCGTTGACGGGGGCCTGCTACTACCTGACGGCAAACAACAACCGCTACAGGATCAGCCTGTCGCCCAACCTGGTGATGCTGCTCGCCGGCAAGCGGGCCGAGGTCACCAAAGCGCAGACAGACGAGCGGGTCGGACTCGAAATCCAGGCGCTCTTCAAATCCGGTCCCGTGGCTGCGGGGGCGGGTGCCATCGAGCGCGTCCTCTTCCCGAAGTCCACAGAGGACATCCCCGATCGACCGGTGCTGACTCTCGCGGTTCTCGAAGCGCAGCAGCCAATGGACGATTCGGGGACGCTGTCGTTCGTCCAGGCAGTCGTTCGCGAACGCGGATCATTGGCGCGCGTGTACAAGAACGCCCTGATCTTTGCCGTTCCGTCGACCGGTAGTCCGATCGCCGAGGAGGCACGGAAGGTCATTGCCATCGAGGAAATCGAGAGGGATGCTGACCTCGTCGCCCGTCTTGATGACTCGCTGCGAGCTGATCTTCCTGCCCAATCCAAGAAGGCTCGTCGTGACCTCACCGAGGCCTGCTGGCGGGCATACCGATACCTTCTCGTCCTCGGTAAGGACGGCGAGCTTCGAACAACCGATTTGGGGCTGGTTCACTCAAGTGCCGCCGCGACAATCGTCGATCTGATCATCACCCGGCTCATCGAGGACGGCGAGCTAACCAAGACCATCGGTTCTGGTCGACTGCTGACGTATTGGCCGGGCGCTATCGACGAGGGTTGGTCTACCAAGGCAGTTCGTGACGCGTTCTACTCGTCCCCGCAACTCCCTCGCCTCACCGATCCATACGCCATCCTCCGAGCCATCGACGAGGCGGTCACCCAAGGGCTGGTGGCCTATGCGGGGCGAACGTCAGCGGGCGGCTATCGACCGATCTACCTGTCCAGTCCGGTTCCGCCGCTCGAGCTCGAATTCAGCGATGACTGGGTACTCCTCAGGCCGGAGGTCGCCCGCCGCTTCCTAGAGCCTCCGCGGCTGGAGCGACTCGAGGTCTCGCCCAGCCAGGTTGCCTTGCTACCCGGTGCCGACGCCTCGTTCGACGTGCGGGGATATGACCAGCACGGGGACGAGTACCCCACTCGCGAACCCCACTGGTCTTCAAGCGGCGGCCATGTTGACAGTTCGGGTCACTTCGCTGCGGAATCGCCAGGTTTCTACACGGTGACCGTCGAGGAGGCTGGGCGCTCAGCCGAGGCTCACGTGCACGTCTCGACGGTCGTGGTCCACGGGGCAGCGGCGGGTGGGGGCCTGTCGTGGAGCGGCCAGATACCGCCCCAGAAGTGGACGCAGTTCTACACCCGTGTGCTCACCAAGTTGGTGGGGAAGTCCGGGCTCGAGATCCGCGTTGAACTCCGACTCCCGCCAGTCGCAGGGCTGTCCGAAACGGAGCGAGATGAGGCCGCTGCGGCTCTGCGGGACCTCGGCCTCGATGACGACGTGAAAGGTGGTTGAGTCACCTCTGCCCCCGCTCGGCTCCACGGAGGTTGGGATTTCGGTCCCAGAGACGCGCTTCCCTTGGCGGCCGTTGTGAGGCGTCGACCCGGTCGTCGATCCAGGCCTTGGCGGCGAGTTACTCGGGCAAGATCCCGAGGTTGTCGAGCATGATCGCCTTTAGGGTGTCGAGCTCGGTGTCCAGGAGGCTGCCAATCCGTCTCGAGAATGCCTTCCGGGGAATGGGCTGCAGCAGATCGAGCAGGATCACGGTGTCGACCGGCAGCCCGCCTTGGCCGGCGACAAGGGTGATCTGGTACCGGGAGGCTCGGCCGACGAGGTGTGACGTCGGCGCCGCAAGGATATAGGTGAGCGAGGCGTCCGCACAGCGGACC
>JACQEF010000236.1 GCA_016200745.1 Chloroflexota bacterium
CTCATCGACGAGGCTCGCGATGAGCGCAAAGAGGACGACGAGGCTGCCGACGACCGCGCGGTCGGTGCGGGTCATCGGATTGCGACTGGGAGCGGTGGGATCTGTCGTCGCGATGGCGGCGTCGCCGCGGTTCATCGACTGCGTCTCGCGCGCACGTGCGGCCGGCCGCCGCCGTAGGTCAGCCGGCGGCCGGAGCGAATGCGAACGAGGCCAGCGAGAAGATCACGAACAGGACGAGCAGGACGATCGTGAACTGCCAGAGCCGGCGCTCGACGCCGCGGCGGCTGCGGTAGACGGCCGAATCGCCGCCGAACGTGCCCGACAGCCCGGTGCCTCGGGCCTGGAGCAGGATGGCGACGATGAGCGCGATGCTCACCAGGATCTGGCCGAGGGCCAGGAGCGGATTCACGAGTCCGAGTCCTCCAACGCTTGGGCGACGGATGCTATCACAGGAGCCGTGACGTCCCGGTCATCCCGGCCCAGCGCGGGAGTCCGGCGAGGTCAAGCAGCGTCGGCGCGACGTCGGCGAGGACGCCATCGGCGAGCCGGACGCCGCGAGCCGCCCGACCGACCAGGACCAGCGGCACGGGATTGAGCGAATGCGCCGTGACGGGATGGCCGTCCGCGTCGCGCAGCTCGTCGGCGTTGCCATGGTCAGCCGTGATCGCGAGCACCGCGCCGGGGCCTGCCGGGTCGTCCGCGTCGACGCCTTCGATGGCCGCGACCACGCGCTCCAGGCAGCCGTCGATGACCTCCAGCGACGTCACCGTGGCGTCCCATCTGCCGGTGTGCCCGACCATGTCCGGGTTCGCGTAGTTGGCGACGATGAAGTCGTAGGCGCCCGACCCGATCGCCTCGACCAGCGCGTCCGTGATCGCGACGGCCTTCATCTCGGGAGCCAGGTCGTAGGTGGCGACCTTGAGGCTCGGGATAAGCAGGCGATCCTCCCCGGGATACGGCACCTCCACGCCGCCGTTGAAGAAGTACGTCACGTGGGCGTACTTCTCGGTCTCGGCCACGTGGAACTGGCGCCAGCCAGCTTCCGAGAAGGCCTGGGCGAGCGATCGGGCCTGCTCGGGCGGGAAGGCGACCTGGACCGCGAGCCCACCCTCGTACTGGGTCATGGTCACCACCAGGAGGCCGGCCGGGGCCGGCCGTCCCGACGGCGACGCCAGGTCGAACGCGGCGAACCCGGGGTCGACCAGGGCGTGGGTCAGCTCGCGTGCGCGGTCGGCGCGGAAGTTGCAGTGGACGATGGCGTCGCCCGGCTGGACGATCCCGTCACCACCCTCGATCACCGTCGGGGTCACGAACTCGTCGTTCTCGCCACGGGCGTAGGCGGCCTCGACGGCCGCAATCGCACTGGCGGCCCGCTCCCCTTCCCCGTGGACGATCGCATCGTACCCGCGCTCGACGCGCTCCCAGCGCTTGTCGCGGTCCATTGCGTAGTAGCGACCGCCGATCGACGCGATCCGGGCGTCCGGGTGCACCTCGCGCAGCCGGCGCTCGAGGTCGGCGATGAACTCGAGGGCGGACCGGGGCGGCGTGTCCCGTCCGTCGAGCAGGGCGTGGACGCGGACACTGGCGACGCCGCTCGCCGCGGCCAGCCGGGCGACCTCGACCAGGTGCCGGTCGTTGGCATGGACGCCGCCCGGACCGACGAGGCTGGCCAGGTGGAGCCGGCGACCGGGTTCGGCGGCGCGGCGGCACGCCTCGAGCAGGGCGGGCCGGGTCGAAAAGCTGCCGTCGGCGATGGCTGCGTCGAGCCGCGGCAGGTCCTGCAGGACGGGGCGACCGGCGCCCAGGTTCAGGTGGCCGACCTCGGAGTTGCCCATCTGGCCGGGAGGGAGACCGACCGCGTCCTCGGACGCTCGCAGGATCGCGTGGGGCCAGTCGCGCAGGAGGCCGCGCCACACCGGCATCGGCGTCGCGTCGATCGCGTCGGTGGCGGGGTCGTGGCCGATCCCGAAGCCATCCAGGACGACGAGGACGATCGGTCGAGGACGCCGCGGTTGCGCCGCGGTCACACCGACCCCGCCCGTGCCGTTGCCGTCAAGCCGGCCCGGGTCACGATGCCTGCCATCTCGTCGGGTTTGAGCGAGGCGCCGCCGACGAGCGCGCCGTCGATCGAGGGTTCCGCCATGAATTCGTCCATCGACGCCGAGGTGACGCTGCCGCCGTACAGCACGGGCACGCGCTCGCCGCCGTCGGTGAAGCCCAGCTCGGTGAGCGTCGCGCGGATCGCGGCGGCCATCGCGGCGGCATCGCGGCCGCTCGCCGTGCGACCCGTGCCGATCGCCCAGACCGGTTCGTAGGCGATCACCAGCCGGGCGGCTTCGAGCGTCGCGGGAGCCTGGTCGGCGAGCGCGCCGCGGACCTGGCGGCTGACCACGGTTTCCTGCTGCCCCGCCTCTCGTTCGGCGAGCAGCTCGCCGACGCAGAGGATGGGGCGCAGGCCCGCCTCGATCGCCCGCTGGAGCTTCCGGCCGATCAGCGCGTCGGTCTCGCCCGCGTCACGGCGTCGCTCGGAGTGGCAGACGATCACCCAGCCCGCCAGCCCGGCCAGCATGGGCGCCGAGACCTCCCCGGTGTACGCGCCCTGGAGTTCGTGGTGGACGTTCTGGGCACCGACGCCGACATCCGGGTCGTGCTCGGCGAGGGCCGCCCCGACTGCGGCGAGGCTGGTGTACGGCGGGCAGATGACCCGGGTCACGCCGGGGATTCGCGTCCGCGCGGCGATCGTCCGCGCGAGTTGGCCCGCCTCGGCCGGGACGGTGTGCATCTTCCAGTTCCCGGCAACGATCACTTCGCGCATCGCCTGAATCATGCCACCGCGGGGCGAGGTGCGTGCGCGCACCGGCGGGAGCGCTCTCGGCACCGGGTGCGATGCGCCGTCCCGGGTCCCGCGTCCGGATCGAGCGCCAGCCGCTCGACGCGTTCGAGGGCGCGCTGAACCGCCGACCGGTGGGCACCGAGCTGCTCCGCGAGCTCGGCCAGGCTCGCCTCCGGCGTCGCTCGACGGGCGTCTGCGACGAGGCGGACGATCGGTGGCTGGACGGCCAGCCGGCCGTCCGCGTCCAGGGTCGCGATGGCATCCAGCTGCCGGCCGGCGGCGCTGACGGCCCGCTGCAGGTTGGCCGATTCCGCGTTGAGGACCCGGTTGAGCTCACCGCGGAGCGCCCGCGAGACCTGGCGCGCCTCGACCTCGAGCAGCGCGCCCGTCGCCCCGATGCGACGCAGGAACGTGCCGACCGCCTCGCCGCTCTTGGAGGTCACGACGCCGCGGCCGCGGCGGAGCCGCCACGACGCCGGCAGCCCGATGTCGGCCAGCCGGGTCACGAGCGTCGGCGCCTCGTCCGGCGCGATGACGAATTCGAGGTGGGTCCGACCACCGGCGAGGCTGAGCGATCCACGAGCCAGGAACCGGCCGCGGAGCCAGGCGGCGTGACAATGCTCGCCCACGGCCGTCCAGTCGAACGCCGTCGCCGCACCGTGCTCGGCGGCACGGCGCAGCCGGACGGCCAGCCGTGCGACCGACGGCTCGCGCCCGATCGGGCCGGGGCCCAGGCCATCGGCCTCCGCGATCCGGTCGCACGAGCGAGACGGATCGATGGCCGCGAGCTCGTCGCGGAGCGCCGTCACCAGGTCACGCTCGGATCGGCTCAACGCGGATGCGCCTACGCGGTCCGGACCACCGCGCGGTGGCGGCTGCCGCGGTTCGATTCGAGCGTGCGGACGAGCGCACCGGCCAGGCGAACGGGGTCGTGGTGGTGCGCGTTGTCCGGGTCCACGACGTCGTCGAGGACCAGGCGCGGCGCGGCGAAGCCCACCGGCGGCCAGCGCAGCTTCACCCGCTCGGCCGACCAGTCGGGCGGGGTCCGTGCGGCGAAGCTGTTGTTGGCCAGGGCGACGTCGACGAGCCCGGGCGCCGTGTGTGCGGCAAGCACTTCGAGGTGCGCGGCCAGGTCGAAGCCGGCGGTCTCGCCGTCCTGGGTGGCCACGTTGCAGACGTACACGCGGAGGCCGTCGGCGGCCAGGACCGCGTCGCGGATGGCCGGGATGAGCAGGCTGGGCAGGAGGCTCGTGTACAGGCTCCCGGGGCCGAGCACGATCAGTTCTGCCTCCGCGATCGCCGCGAGGGCGTCCTCCGACGCCCGGACTTCGGCCGGGCTCAGCCAGACGCGCTCGATGCCGGACGTCCGCATGATCAGCGACTGGCCGTCCACCACCGAGCCGTCGCCGTATTGGGCGTGCAGGGTCAGCGGCGTGGCGGTCACGGGCAGGACGCGGCCACGGACGGCGAGGATGCGGTTGACCAGCCGGACGCCATCCTCGAAGTCACCGCCCTCGACCGCGGTCACGGCCGCGATCAGGAGGTTCCCGAGGGCGTGGCCGGCGAGACCCGGCGCCTCGTCCCCGGGCGACTCCGGGAAGCGGTATTGGAGCACCTCGCTCATCAATGGCTCGGCGTCCGCCAGTGCGGCGATGCAGTTGCGGATGTCGCCGACCGGCGGGATGCCGAGGCTCGTCCGCAGCACGCCCGAGGAACCGCCGTCGTCGGCGACGGTGACGATGGCCGTGAGGTTGCTCGTGTGTTCCTTGAGCCCGCGCAGGAGGATCGACAGGCCGGTCCCGCCGCCGATCGCGACGATCCGCGGGCCGCGGGCGAGGAATCGCTTCTGGTAGATGAGCTCGACCAGCGGCTGGTCCGCGTCGGTCCGCTGGAACGGACCCATCAGCACGCGGACGGTCCGATAGGCGCCGATGACGACCAGGACCACGCCGGCGGCCCCGACCAGGAACCCGCGGATGGCGAGCGGCAGGAACTGGAGGGTCAGCAGGTCGATGACGGAGCCGGTCAGGCCGCCTGGCGCGAGGTCGTGCGTCACCTGGCGGAGGAAGTGGGCGAAGGCCAGCGACAGCAGGAGCAGGCCGGCAAACAGGACCAGCAGCCAGCGCTTGACCCCGATCCCGGGGGCGAGCCACCGACGGAGGCTCACGATCGGTCCAGCTCCCGGTGGAAGACCGCGACCGGGCCGACGTCGCGTTCGCGCAGCCAGGCGGCCAGTTCCTCGGTGACGACGATCGAGCGGTGATAGCCGCCGGTGCATCCGATCCCGATCGTGAGCCGGGTCTTGCCCTCGGCGATGTAGGCCGGAATGGCGAACTCGAGGAAGTCGTGCATGAACTCGAGGTAGCGCAGGGCCACCGGCTGATCGAGCACGAACGTGCGGACCTGGTCGGTCAGCCCCGACAGCGGGCGGAGCTCGGCGAGGTAATACGGGTTCTGCATGAAGCGGACGTCGAACAGCAGGTCGGACTCGAGCGGGACGCCGAACTTGTAGCCGAAGCTGATGAACTGGATCGCCAGCTGGTCGGGGCGGACGTCGGTCGCCAGCTGGGCGAACAGGCGCTCGCGGAGCTGGCGGAGGGAGAGGTCGGACGTGTCGACCACGACGTCCGAGTCGGCTCGGACCGGCTCGAGGATGCGTCGCTCCTCGGCGATCGACGCGGCGATCCCCTGGTCGTCCTCGAGCGGATGGCGATGCCGGGTCTCGCTGAACCGGCGGATCAGGACGTCATCGCTGGCCTCGAGGAAGACGACCCGCGGTCGGATCCACCGGCCCTCGAGCGCACCGCGCATGGCAGCGAGCGCGATCGTCGGGTCGCCGGCCCGGACGTCGACCACGATCGCGACCCGCGCGAACCGTTCGCGGTCCGACGAGACCAGCTCGGCGAGATCGGGCAGGAGCTCGCCCGGCAGGTTGTCGACGACGGTGTAGCCGAGATCCTCGAACAGCTTGGCGGCCGCGGTCTTGCCGCCACCCGAGAGCCCGCTCAGGATCACGACCGCGGGTTCGGCCACCGAGTCCGACGCCGGTCGGACGTCGGCCTCTCCGGTCACCGCCCGCTGCGCCGGATGAACAGGACGGTCAGCTCGAACAGGACGTACATCGTCCCGCCCAGGACGAACGGGCTGACCAGGTCGCCGCCGGGCGTGGCCACCGCGGCGAAGATCGAGATGCCGAGGATCACGAACCGGCGCGATGACGTGAGCCGCTTCGAGCTCAGGATTCCCACCCGGGAGAGGCCGACGATCAGGATCGGGAACTCCATCACCAGCCCGAAGGCGAGGAACATCGTGGTCACGAAGTCGAAGTAAGGCCCCGCCGCGGGCTGCGCGACCAGCTGGTCGTCGTTGAAGCTGAACAGAAAGCTGATGGCGAATGGCA
>JACQEF010000237.1 GCA_016200745.1 Chloroflexota bacterium
CCAGCACGAACCCGCCGACGAGCGCCTGCCAGCTCTTGATCCGCGAGCTGGCGATCCAGAAGGGCGCCGCGAAGACGAGGGTGAGGAGCAGCGGGACGACCGCGACCAGGATCAGGAGCTCGACCCCGAGCCCGCCCGGATCGAGGCTGAGGGTGAGCGGCCAGGGCCACGGGAACGGCGCGTTCCAGCCGCCGAAGAAGAGGGCGACAGTCAGCGCCGACAGGATGAACACGTTCACGTACTCGGCGAAGAAGAAGAACCCGAAGCGCATCCCCGAGTACTCGGTGGCGAACCCGGCCACGATCTCCGAGTCCGCCTCGGTCAGGTCGAACGGCGTCCGGTTGCCCTCGGCCGTGGCCGCGATGAAGAAGATCACGAAGCCGAGCGGCTGCTGGAAGACGTACCAGTTGCTGAACCAGCCGGACTGGTTGAGCACGATCTGGTTGAGGCTCATCGTGCCGGCCAGCAGGATCAGCCCCACGACCGACAGCGTCAGCGGGATCTCGTAGCTGATCACCTGGGCGGCCGAGCGCAGCCCGCCGAGCAGCGAGTACTTGTTGTAGCTCGCCCAGCCGGCCATCAGCAGCCCCACGACCGACAGCCCGCCGATCGCGAAGAAGTAGAGCAGCCCGATGTTGAAGTCCTGGCCGTACAGGCCCGGCGCGAACGGGATGACCAGCAGGGTCATGACGCTGGCGAGATAGGTGACCACCGGCGCCCAGGTGAAGACGAGCGGATCCGCGCCGGTCGGGGTGAAGTCCTCCTTCATGAGGACCTTGAGTCCGTGCACGACCGACAGGAGCGACCCGAACGGCCCGACGCGATCGGGCCCGATCCGCAGGTTCATCAGCGCGATGACCTTCATCTCCATGTAGATCAGGAGGAAGGCGGTCGGGATCGTCATCAGCAGGATGACCGTGGCGGCCACCGCGAACCGGACGATCGGCAGGTTCGCGGCGAGGATGTTGACGATCGTCCCGCCAAGGATCGAGATCACCGCGATCAGCGCGACCAGCGTGGCCAGCAGCACCGGGACGAGCGTGAACACGACCTTGCCGGGCAGGGTCAGCCGATCCCACGTCCGGGTGATGGCGGTCATTTGTCGACGCCGCCCATGATCGGATCCAATGAAGCCATGATGGCCATGCAGTCGGCGATCAGATCGCCGGTCATCAACAGCCCCACCGATTGGAGGTGGATGAACGACGGGTCGTGAATCCGCATCCGGAAGGGCTGATCGGTCCCGTCGCTGACGGCATAGGTCGACAGCTGGCCGCGCGGGCCCTCGATCGCGGCATACGCCCGGCCCGGGCGCGGCCGCAGCAGCCGTGGCAGCTTGGCCATCACCGGCCCGTCGGGCATCTGGTGCAGGCACTGGTCGATGATCCGCAGGCTCTGCTTGATCTCGTCCATCCGCAGCAGGTAGCGGGCCAGGCAGTCACCCTCCTGGCGGGTCGGGATGTCGAACTCGAGCTCCGGAAAGACGCTGTACGGGTGGGCCCGGCGGACGTCGAAGGGCACGCCCGTTGCGCGCAGGTTCGGGCCAGTCATGACCATCCGCAACGCTGTCTTCGAGTCGATCGTGCCGAGGCCGCGCATCCGGCGGACGAAGATCTCGTTCTCGTTGAGCAGCCCGTTGCCGGCCTCGATCTGTTCGGTCGCCCGGCTCATCCAGTCGCCCAGCCGGCTCATGAACTCGTGATTGAGGTCGCCGTTGACGCCGCCGATCCGGAAGTAGTTGAACAGCATCCGCTGGCCCGTCAGCGCCGCCAGCATGTCGACGATCTCGTCACGCTCGATGAACGACCACAGGATCGGCGTGAGGCCGCCCAGGTCAAGCGCCATCCAGCCAAGGAACAGGGCATGGCTGGCGATCCGGTTGAGCTCGCTCGAGAGGACGCGAATGTATTCGGCCCGCCGCGGGACCGTGACATCCATGAGCTTCTCGAAGGCGATGACCGGCGACCACTCGGTGAACAGCGAGCTCACGTACTCGAGCGGATCCGTGTAGCAGATCGCCTGGTGGTAGTCCGCGTTCTCGCACAGCTTCTCGACGCCGCGATGGAGGTAGCCGAGGACCGGGTCGAGGTCGACGACCTTTTCGCCGTCGAGCTTGAGGACGACGCGCAGGACGCCGTGGGTGGACGGATGCTGCGGGCCCATGTTGAGGAACATCTGGCCGTCGCCGAGCGTGTAGAACTCGGCCTCGCGCTCGGTCCGCGGCGGGTACGGCGGGACCGGCTCGAAGATCCCGAGGTCACGGTCGAGGGTGACCCGTGGGTCGTCGGACTGCCGCTCGGCCGGCCGGCCGGTGGTCGTCGTCATCGCGCCCGCCCTCAGACGGACCCGCGGCGCACGAGCGCCGTCATCGGGGCGTTGCTCGGGGCGTGCGTCCGCTCCATCGGCCGAACCCCGCCGCCCGGCGATCGCGCCGCGTCGTCGGGCAGGAAGAAGTCCTTGCGGAGCGGGAAGCTCTGGTAGTCGGGCGGCATGTAGATCCGGCGGAGGTCGCGGTTGCCCTCGAACGTGATCCCGAACATGTCGTACGCCTCGCGCTCCATCCACTCGGCGCCTTTCCACAGGAAGGTCACCGAGGGCACCCGCGGGTCGTCACGGGACAGCCCGTCGGCGACGACCCGGAGCCAGTCCGTGGTCGTGTCGCTCCAGAGGTGGTAGACGACCTGCATGACCACGCCGGTATCGACTCCGGCGAGGTCGCTCAGGAACTCGAACCGCAGCTCGGGCTCGTCATGGAGCGTGGTCATGACCTGGACGACGTCGCCCGGACCGATGCGCATCTCCGTCTCGTCGTGGCGCTGGCGGATCGGTCCCGTCAGCTGCGCGCCGAAACGCGCCTCGAGGCGCTCCTTGAAGCGTCGGTCCACGCCTAGACGTCCTCGGGAACGGTCGGACCGATGGCTCGCTCGGGCCAATGGCCGCGGCGCTCCTTGACCAGCTGCTGGAGCTTCATCATCCCGTAGATGAGCCCCTCGGGACGCGGCGGGCAGCCCGGCACGTAGACGTCGACCGGCATGACCCGGTCGATCCCCTCGACCGTCGAGTAGCTCCGCTTGTAGCGGCCGCCCGAGCAGGTGCAATCGCCCATCGCCACGCACCACTTGGGCTCCGGCATCTGCTCCCAGAGCCGGACCAGCGGTCCGGCCATCTTGGTCGTCAGTGTGCCCGCGACGATCAGCACGTCGGCCTGGCGGGGGCTGGCCCGGAACGGGAACATGCCCCAGCGGTCCATGTCGTTCTTGGATGTCGCCGTCGACATCATCTCGATGGCGCAGCAGGCCAGTCCGGACAACAGCGGCCACAGGCTGTTCATCCGGATCAGGTCGAGGACGTAGTCGGCCTTGGTCGGGATGACGTCGAGGGCCCCGCCCCAGCGGCCGTCGTCGCGCCGGCCGGCGCCGCTCGCATCGTACTCGCGGAGGTGGGTGATGTCGCTCTCCTGGCCACCGTCGTACGCCTCCGGGTCGGCGGCGCGCCAGAGCGTGTTCGGGACGACGATCGGGCTGACGACCTCGCGTCCCTCGGTGGGGACCGCGGGCAGGTTGGAACCGGGCGCCGCGTCGCGGGTCATCGCCATGTGAGGGCTCCCTTCCGCCAGGCGTAGGCCAGCCCCAGGAGCAGGATCGCGACGAAGATCAGCATGCTGACCAGGCCGCCCAGCATCAGGCTTCGGAACGCGTAGGCCCAGAGGTAGATGAACACGACCTCGATGTCGAAGGCCACGAACAGCAGGGCGTAGATGTAGAAGGAAAGCCCGAACCGGCCGTGGGTGTCGCCGTACGTGTCGATGCCCGATTCGTACGGGAGGCCCTTGTGCTCATCGCCCCGCGTGCGGTGCGAGATGAGCCACGCGGCGCCGATCGTGAGGAAGACGAACGAGACGCCCGCGAAGGCGAACCCCAGGATGTACCAGATGCCGGTCAACCCAATCCCTTCCGAGCGGCATGCGACAAGAGAGCCACTGGCCCGAGGACCCTGGAGAGCGCAGCTCCATCCCGGTCCGGGCGGGACTGCACCCGGGGGCATTCTAGCAGCGAGGCCGTGACAGCCCGCAGCGCGAAGCGCCGTCGGCCCGGAGCGTGGGATCGTCAGGGGAGCGGCGTGCGCCGAGCGCGCGTGCAGGTTCGCGCGCCGCTCCCCATCAGGTCGTTACCCGACCGACACGAGCCAGGCCCGCCCGAAGCCCACCACCCGGAAGCGCCCCATCGCGACGGGATCCAGCAGACGCAGCAGCGAGGACCGCAGGGCGAGGTAGTCCTCGAGGGTCGTGGCGGGATCGGCCTGGACGGCCTGCAGTCGCTCCTGGATCCCGAGGCCCATCAGGAACTCGGCCTGCGTGGTCGTTCCGAGATGGCTGAGACCCGCCGCCTCGCCGGCCCGCTCGACCGCGGTGATGTCCACGTGGGCGGTCAGGTCCTGGCGTCCGACATGCCGGTAGGGGTCGGCGTGCACGCGCTGGCGGAGATACGCCCGCAGGGTCCCGTCACGACGCCGAACCGGGTCGTAGAGCTCGGCCGCCGGGTAGCCGTAGTCGATCAGCAGCACGAGCCCTCGATCGAGTCCGGCCGCCGCCCCGGCGAGCCACGGCTCGAGCGCGAGGCAGACCTCACCGCGCTGGCCGTCGTCGAGCGCGATCCCCTCGGCGGCGAGGCGTGCCGCCAGTGCCGGCGTCGATGGCTGGGCTTCGAGATCGATGAACGCGCCGCGCTCGGCGCTCACGAGGACCTCCTGCAAGCGGTCGCCGCGCCCGACCATCCGGTGCGTCGGCAGCGCGTCGAGGACCTCGTTGGCGAGGATCACGCCCACGACCGGCCGGCCATGCTCCGCGGCGGTCACGAGCGTCCCGGACCGACCCGCCTCGCCGAACCGGGTCGCGATCGCCTCGAGCCGGCGCGGCTCGACCTCGACCGGGTCGTAGCGCAGCCGCGCGGCGAGCGGTGACCGGGCGGCGTCCAGGCCCGCAAGCACCGCCAGCCCGAGCGTCCCGGTCCCGGCGCCGTACTCGCGAAGCACGAACGGTTCCGGCCGGCCAAGCCGCCCCCAGGCCTCCTCGATCGCCCGGGCAAGCATCTCCCCGAAGATCGGATGCGTCTCCGGCGCGGTCAGGAAGTCGCCGCCGCGGCCGGGACGGGCGGCCTCGGCCCGGTAGTACCCGCCGGCGGGGTCGTACAGGGCGAGTTCCATGAACCGGGCGAAGGTGATCGGCCCGTCGCGCTCGATCTCGGTGCGGATCCGGGTTGCCAGCGCCTCGTCCTGCCCGACGGCCGCGAGATCCGGGCCGGGTTCGCGCCGCAGCCCGGGGGTCACCTCCACCGGCGTGCCCCGCGCGCGCCCAGCAGGAGCCGGACGCCCGGCCCGACCAGGCTGTGGCCGCCGAGCAGGATCGGGATCCGCGCGGTCGCCGCCGCCCGCGTCAGTTCGCGCAGCCACGGATCCCCGACCCGGTCCGCGAGGAGGAGGTCCGACGCGAACCGGTCCTCCGGGAGCGGCCAGCCAGCCTCGCCGGCCCCGAGCCGATGCGCGAGGAGCACCCGGCTGTCGAGGATCGCACCGTCGCACAACCGTTCCAGATGCTCCGGGAGCGACGCCGGCCCGTCGCGCTCTAGCAGGACGCCCAGGAGCGAGGCGGGCGCGCGCGGCGCCCCGCCGGCCGGGTCGGCCCGGCCGGAGCCTGGAGACGTCGACTGCGCCAGCCGGCTCGCGGCACGAAGCCCCCGTTCCTCGACGAACGCCCGGACCCGGGCCGGGACGCCACGTTCCAGCCAGGCAAGGGTGGCGGCCGACGTCCGGCCGGCGACCAGCAGCTCGGCTCGCCGGTCGGCCGCTACCGCACGCAGGGCCGGTATCCGCTCCCGCACGGGAGCGAGGTCGGGGTCATCCGGCGCGGTCTGGTCGCCGAGCAGGAGGAGATCGAGCGGCCCGTCCACGTCGAACGCGAGCCGCCACCGGCGCCGCAGGTCGCCCACCTCGTGGCCGGCGACCTCCTCGAGCCAGCGGGGCAGCGCGTTGTCACCGGGCAGATCCGGCAGGTCGGCGAGGATCCCGGCCCGGGCGATCGCGACGACGTCGGCCGAATACCGGTTGTTGGCGAGGGCCACCCGGCGGTCGGAGCCGGCCGTCTCGACGAAGGCAGCCAGGTCCGCCGGCGTCGCGAGCGGAATGGCGCCCGACCCGAGGATGACGAGGCCGGCCGGTCGCTCGGTACGGACGAGGTCCCGGAGTCGCCGGCCGAACGGCCGGTCATCGGGCCGCCCGCCGACGACGCGCACGTCGGTTGCGCCGGCCGAGCTGAA
>JACQEF010000238.1 GCA_016200745.1 Chloroflexota bacterium
GACGAGCTCGAGCGCCTCATCGTACGTGGCGGCGTGGACGATCCCGAGAACCGGTCCGAAGATCGCCTCCGGGTAGATCTCCATCGACGGGGTCACGTGGTCGAACAGGGTGACCCCGAGGAAGTAGCCGTCGGGTCCGTCGGGGTGATGGAAGGGCCGGCCGTCGACGACCAGCTCGGCGCCCTCGGCCTCGCCCCGGTCGATCCAGTCGATCACCGACGCGCGGTGCTCGGCCGAGTAGAGCGGGCCCATGTCCATGCCGGGATCCATGCCCGGGCCGACCTTGAGCCCGGCGATCCGCTCGAGCATCAGCGGCCGCAGCCGTTCGCCCGCGTCGCCGACCGCGATGACCAGGGTCTGCGCCATGCAGCGCTCGCCGGCCGAGCCGAAGCCGGCGGCCACGGCCGCGTCGGCCGTGAGCTCCATGTCGGCGTCGGGCAGGACGATCATCGCGTTCTTGGCCGACGTGTACGCGCCGACACGCTTGCCCAGCTTGGTGCCGGTCTCGTAGACGTACCGTCCGACGGCGGTGGAGCCGACGAACTGGATTGCGGCGACGTCCGGGTGCTCGACGATCGCGCTGACCGCCTCGCGGCCGCCGTACACGACGTTGAACACGCCGTCGGGCAGCCCGGCCTCCTTCCACAGCTCGGCCTGGAGCTGGGTCGCGCCGGGCGTATGGCTCGACGGCTTCCAGACGAGGGTGTTGCCGCAGGCCAGGGCGATCGGGTAGATCCACATCGGGACCATCACCGGGAAGTTGAACGGCGTGATCGCGGCCGTGACGCCGAGCGGCCCGCGGAGCGTGTAGGCATCGACCTTGGTGGCGACGTTGGGCGTGTTGAGGCCGGCCAGCTGGACCGGCAGGCCGCACGCGAACTCGACCGTCTCGAGACCCCGGAGGACCTCGCCAAGCGCGTCCGGGAACGTCTTGCCGTGGTCGCGCGTGATCAGCGCCGCGAGCTCTTCACGATGCCGCCAGACGAGCTCGCGAAAGGCGAAGAAGACCTGGCTCCGGGCGATGAGCGGGGTGTCCCGCCAGGCCGGGAAGGCGGCCCTGGCCGCCGCGACGGCGGTCTCGACCTCGGTCGCGCCGCCGCGCGGGACCCGCGCGATCTCGGCGCCAGTGGCCGGGTTGAACACGGGCCCGGTCTGCTCCGGGAGGACCTCGACCGGGCGGCCGTCGATCCAGTGGCTGAGGATGGGCAGCGTCGCCGGCTGCGCGAGCTCGATGGTCATGGGGTCCGGTCTCCTTGTGGTGTCTGGCGGGAGCGATGCGTTACGCGATCCGGACGTCGGGATCGGGCAGGACCAGGTCGCGGATTGCGCCCTGCAGGTCGTGATACGACTTGACGAAGGCCCGCAGGGTGCGGGCGCTGGCCCCGAACCCCTCGAAGTCGTCGGGAGTCATGCCGTCCGGCTCATACGCCCGTCGGAAGTCCGGGATCCGCTCGTACAGGTCGGCGACGAGGGCCGGGTCCACCGGCACGTCCATCCGCGGAGACGGCGTGATGCCGCTGGCGTTGAAGCGGACCTGCCAGGGGTAGGGGAGAGTCATGCTGACGTCGCCGCCGACCAGCTCGGTCCAATGGAGCCGGTGTCGATAGGCCGCGGCCAGCAACCGGGTCCGGTAGCCCCGCTCGCGGAAGATGCCGTAGGCCCGTTTGAACGCGGCCACGCCGGCCCAGTTCGGCGCGTCCGGATGGACCGCGAGGTTGTCGCGCTCGACGAGGACCTTCATCCAGTCGTCGAGGCGGCCGATCATGATCGTGGCGATCGGGGTCATGGACGCGACGTCGTTCCCGGCCGTCGCCCGCCGATCCAGCCCGCGCTCGACGGCCTCGGCAACCGCGATCGCCTGCGGGACGGTGAAGCTCACCGTCCCGTTGATGTTGATGCCGCGGACGGTTGCCTCCTCGATCGCCTCCAGCCCAGAGCGGGTGACCGGGAACTTGACCTGGATGTTCGGGGCGAGGGCGGCGAACCGGGCGGCCTGCTCGACCATCCGCACCGGATCGCGATGGTTGGCCGGGTTGGTCTGGACCGACAGGCGGCCGGCGCGGCCGCCGGCGCGGTCGAAGACCGGTTGGAGGATGCCGGCGCCCCGGGCGGCCATCTCCTCGACGATCGCCCAGGTGAGCTCGACCTCGCTCCACGTCGGATTGGCGGTCGCGAGCTCATGCACCCGCGGCACCCAGTGGGCCTGCTCCTTCTTCATCACCTCGAGCACGATGCTCGGGTTCGAGGTCGCCCCGGTCGCGCCACGCTGGACGGCGTAGGCGAGCTCCTCGACGGCGCAGGAATCGTTCCAGTACTGGGTCGGCGTCTCCTGCGTCATCCGCAGCAGGGGACTGTCGGTCGCGGTGAGCGTCATCGGGGGTGGCCTTCCAGTCGGTTGTGATCCATGACCCGCATATAATCGATGATCGATGCCTTGATGGCAAGCGACATCTGGCCGGGGTGGGACCGTCCGGCTGGGACAGCCGGCCCGACGCGTCCACCCCGGCGGCGGATGCCGCAGGACGGGCGACCGCCCGATTCCGTCGTCCGGGCCCCACGATGCGGGCTTGCCACCCGGCATCCGGGGCCCGAAGGGACCGGGCGAGGCGTGGATTTGGGGCTTGACGTGGTCTCCCGGGGTTCCTATGTTATCGGTAATCGATTATCGAACATCAGGTCGCGACCGTTCGGCCCCCTCGCCGCATCACCAGGCGGGGACGCTCGCGAGGAGCCTGCGCATCGGTGATCGGTCAGGAGTGCACGGACTCCTGTGAGGAGCGCAGTCGACCACCGGAGGGCTCGGTTGGACGGCAACGGATCGCAGCCGCTGGGAGCCGTCACGCATCGCGTTGACCGCTTGCAGCGGACGATGGACGGGGACTGATGGACTTCATCACCCAGCCCGTCGTCATCGGTCTCACGGAGCACGCCCCGCTGATCCTCGCGGCGATCGGCTTCGCGCTGCTCTACAAGCTCACCGGCCTCATCAACGTGGCCTACTCGGAGACGATCACCCTCGGGGCGTACTTCGGGATGTGGCTCAACACGACGTACGGCCTCGACTTCTACACCGTCCTGATCCCGACCGGTCTGCTGGCCGGCATCCTCAGCGTCGTCACCTACCTCGCCATCTTCCGGCCGGCCAAGCGGCGCAACGTCGGCACCCTCGAGATGATCATCCTGTCCTTCGGGCTGTCGATCTTCCTCCGGCACGGCCTCCAGTTCGTCTTCGGCTACCCTGTCCGGTTCTACGACGTCCCGCCGCCTGACACCATCATGGTCCTCGACGTCGGCGTGACCTCGTTCCGTCTGCTCGCGGTCATCAGCGTGGCCGTCCTGTCGCTCCTGCTCTGGGTCTTCATCCAGCGATCCAGGTACGGCCTCCAGATCCGGGCCCTCGCCAATGACGAGGACCTGGCGCAGGTGAGCGGGATCCGGCCCCTCGCCGTCACGACGCTGATCTGGTTCATCGCCGGGGTCGCGGGCGGGCTCGCCGGCGCGTTCTACGGCGTCGGATCCAACGTCTCGCCGCTGCTCGGCTGGCGTCAGTTCCTCCTGATCCTGATGGTGGCCCTCGTGGGCGGGAGCTGGGGGCTCGGCGGCGTGATCCTCGTCGGGGTGGGCACGGCCATCGCGCTGGCCGCCATGGCGCTCCAGTTCGACCAGGCGCTGTACGCGCAGCTGGTGCTGATCGTGGCCTTCGTCGTGGTCCTCAAGGTGCGGGGAACGCGGCTCACCGAGACGGCAAAGGTGTAGCCCGATGAACATCGACTGGCTCGACGCCTTCCTGATCTCGGGGCTGTTCCAGGTCGCGATGGTGACCGGCCTCGCGCTGTTGCTCCACCTCCAGCTCGGGCTCGCCCGGATCGCCAACTTTGGCGTCGTCGGGTTCTGGGGCATCGGGATGTACGTCTTCGGCGTGCTCTACGTCAAGGTCGACTGGCCGTTCGGCGATCCGTGGCAGTTCCTCGCCAGCGCCGCCATCGCGACGTTCGTCGCCGGCGTGGCCGGGCTCCTCATCGGCTGGCTGATCTCCGACCTGAACACCGACGGCGTGCTGGTGGGCACGCTCGGGTTCGCCACCGCCGTGCAGATCCTGGCGACCACGGAGGACGACTTCACCGGCGGTGCGCTTGGCATGGGCGGGCTCGACTTCCCGTTCGACATCGGCCGCGTCAAGGACAACGAGTTCCTGTGGCTCGTGATCATGGTCGCCGTCGTCGCCGCGATCCTCCTCTACGTCTGGCGGGTCCATCGCTCGCCCTACGGGCGGCTCCTGATCGCGGTCGGGGGCAATGAGCCGCTCGTGCGCAGCCTCGGCAAGTCGACGTTCCGGGCCAAGCTATGGCTGTTCGTCGTCGGCTCGGCGGGGATGGGGCTGCTGGGCGCGATGAACGGGGTGATGGTCCACTACCTCGACGTCGGCAACGTCGGGGTCGGCGTCACGCTCGCGGCGATGGTCGGCCTGGTCCTGGGCGGGACGGCCCGCGTCTGGGGCGGCGTGGTCGGCGTCATCCTCACGGTGGGGCTGTTCGACATCGTCGTCCAGTCCTACCTGCCGCTGCCCGAGGAGTGGTACAGCCAGGCGATCCCCGTGCTGCGAGAGGCGGCGTTCGGCCTCACGTTGATGCTCGTCCTGCTATTCCGGCCGCTCGGTCTCCTCGGCGACATGCGACGCGACAAGCTGATGGGCAGGATCCATGGTCGCTGACGTGGTCGGCGCCGAGGCCGCGGTTCCCGCCGAGGCCGTGACCCGTCCCCGGATCCGCGTCCAGGGGGCCGTCAAGAGCTTCTCGGGCCGGGTCGTGGTGGACGTCGACGATCTCGTCCTGGGTGACCGGCCCATCCAGGGGCTGATCGGGCCCAACGGCGCCGGCAAGACGACGTTGATGCGCATGATCATGCACTCGACCTCGCTCGACAGGGGCCGGATCGCGCTCCTGCTCGCGAGTGGTGGAGAGGTGGCGCTCTCTGCCCTTCCCCCGAACCGGATGGCCGGGCACGGCGTCGTCAAGTCCAACCAGGTGATCATGGACTTCGACAAGCTGACCATCTGGGATTCGCTCCTGCTCGCCGTGGCCGAGGCGCGCTACGAGCAACCGCACCGAATCGCCAGCGAGCGGACGGTGTTCGACCGGCACGAGGGCCAGATCCGCGAGTACCTGGAGTACTTCGGCTTCGCCGACCCGGCGGCGTTCGCGATGTCGGCGGGCGAGAAGAAGCTCCTCGATATCGTTCGCTGCCTGCTCCTGCGGCCGACGTTCCTGCTCCTGGACGAGCCCACCGCCGGCCTGCCCGAGGAGCTGACCGAGAAGGTCATGGCCGTGGTCAGGGACCTGGCGGCCGGCGGGACCTCGGTGGTGATCGTCGAGCACGACCTCAACGTCATCTGGAGCCTCTGCGACGAGGTCCTGTTCATGGCCGAGGGCAGCGTCATCCTCCGGGGCGACCCCCAGGCGATCCGCGAGAACCGGACGGTCGTCGAGAAGTACCTGGGTGAGGGCCATGTCTGACCCGGCCGCCCCCGTCTCCCTCCAGGTCGAAGGCCTGCGCAGCGGCTACCACGGCGTCACGGTCCTCAAGGGACTCGACTTCGCCGTGGGGGACGAGATCTTTGCCGTCCTCGGAGCCAACGGAGCCGGCAAGTCGACGCTCCTGGCGACCCTGGCTCGCCTCATCCCGCTCATGGCCGGGGCGATCCGGTTCCAGGGCGAGGACGTGTCGAGGCTGCCCCCCTACGAGACCGCCGGTCGCGGCGTCGGTTACGTGCCTCAGGAGAAGGGCACCTTCCCCGATCTCACCGTCCTCGAGAACCTCCGCATCGGCGGGATGATCGGCCGGCGCTCGCGCGACGACAGGATGGCCGAGGTGTTCGAGTTGTTCCCGGACCTGCGTGCCCTCCAGGCGCAACCGGCCGGGACGCTCAGCGGCGGCGAGTCGCGCATGGTGGCCTGCGGGCGGGCCCTGATGCAGGACCCGAAGGTGCTCCTCCTCGACGAGCCGACGGCCGGCCTGTCACCGCTGTACGTCGACATGTTCTTCGAAAAGATCAGGGAGATCCACGAGACGAGGGGCGTCGCCATCGTGCTCGCGGAGCAGAACGCGACGAAGACGCTCCAGGTCGCGGACCGGGTCATGGTCTTGAGCCTCGGCGAGGCGTTCGCCGTCATGGACGCCGCCGAACTGACGACCCAGCAGCTGAAGGAGGGCTACCGGATCTGACGACGCGCGCTTTGGGGAAGGACAGAGGAGGAGAGACGCAATGAGAATCGGCAGCACCATGCCGGGCCGCATCATGGTCGCGACCATGTCGCTCGCCCTGCTCGCCACCGCGTGCACCAGCAGCGGAGCCACGACGGCGCCAGCGGCATCGCCCGACGCCTCGACGCCCGCGTCGGCGGCGGCCTCTGCGACGACGCCCGCGTCGACCGAGCCGGTGGTGGTCTGCGAGCTCGCCTATTACACCGGCGCGTTCGCGGACTACGGGAAGTCGCTGACCAACGACGTGCGCTTCCCGATCGAGGAGGTCATCGACAAGGACCCGCCGCTCGGCCGCACGTGGAACCTGGTCTCCGAGGACATCGGGGACGACCATGAGGGCCAGGCCGCCAAGATCTGCGTCGAACAGCGTCACGCCGAGGTACTGGTGAGCATCGCCCACCAGTACCGGACCTACCGTGACTACATGATGGAGTACTGGCAGGAGAACGACTCGCCGATCGGACCGTCGGTCCACGGCGGAGCCATCCCGGGCAACCTCGGCGGCAAGGGCGCCGAGCCGATCTTCCGGGCGCAGGGCCTGGACCAGGCCCTCGGTACCTACGGCAGCCTGTATGCCGAGACGATCGGCGCCAAGAACATCGTGATCTTCGCCACCCAGGTCGAGGGCTTCCAGCTGGCGGCCGACGCGGCCGAGAAGGCAGCCAACATCCTGGGCCTCAAGGTGATGAACCGCTTCGACGTCCCGGCCCAGCAGCCCTCCTATCGGGCCGAGGCGCAGAAGATCTTCGACCTCAAGCCCGATGCCGTCATCGTCCAGGCGGGATCGACCGAATCCGCCACCCTGATCAAGGCGGCGGCGGAGGCCGGCCTCTCGCTGACCTGGATCGGCGAGACCGGCTGGAGCGAGGCGCAGTTCATCGGGACCCTGGGCACGGACCCCATCGCGTCGCAGAAGGCGATCGGTTTCCCGTCGTTCGCGCCCAACAAGTCGACCCCGGCATGGGCCTTCTTCCAGCCGCTGTGGGACGCCCAGACCGACGTGGCCTATGACGCGACGAACCAGTACGCGTTCTCGACCTACGACCTGTTGGTCCAGACGGCACTGGCCGTCGAGGCCGCGGGTTCGTACAAGGCGAGCGCCTGGGCGCCGGCCATGTTCAAGGTCGGCGATCCCCCAGGAGAGGTGTGCTACACGTACGCCGACTGCCTCAAGCTCATCCGGGACGGCAAGGACATCGACTACGAGGGCGTGACCGGCCCGGGCACCTACACCGAGGGCGGCGTCAACGCCGTCACCCCGGCGTACATCCCGTTCAAGGCGGACGGAACGGCCGGCGAGGCCGTGCTCCTCGATGCCCAGAAGGGGCTGATGCTGCTCGAGCAGATCGTGACCTATGCGAAATGCACCCCCGAGAATCCGCCGAACGAGTGTCAGTGGTAGACGGTCAAGCGCCGTCTGACACCGACGCACTGGGGTCCTCCCGCCGTCCGGCGGAGGACCCCAAGCCACGACGATGGGCGCCCCGGGGGCTGGAGCGGATGACACGCCCCCGGCGGTTGGCCGACAGTAACCGCAGTCCGACGCAACACTACGAAGGTACGCAGGAGGAAGCACCGATGCCCCTCAAGGAAGAGGTCCTCGACCAGTTCCTCGGTGACGAGGCATTTCCCGTCGAATGGTCGTCGGACACGGAGAAGCTGCTCTTCTGGGTCTACGACGACCTGCATTGTCCGCACCCGCTGAGCCCGATGTACGAGGACATCGGCGGCTGGTGGCTGTCGTGCGACCACATGTTCCGCCGGTTTGGCACGCCGTTCGCGAGCGACTGGATCGCCAAGAACGTCAACGGCTACCTGTACACCGCGGCGATCCCGGCCGAGGCCGGCCTCAAGGTCGTCGCCCAGGAATACGGGTACGCGATCAACCCGATCGTGCCCGAGGATCCCGAGTACGCCGCCAAGATCGGGACGTACCTCGGTGCAGTCCTGCCGACCTACGGGCTCCAGTTCGTCGACTGGTGGCGCGACCGGCTGGTCCCCGAGATGGACCGCAACTTCGCCTATCTCGAAGACATGCTCGACAAGGAGGACCAGCTCAACCTGATGGAGCTGGCCTGCCTGCTCGAGGACGCGATCGACATCCACGATCGGCACTGGAAGATCCACTGGATGCTCAACTTCGCCCAGCTGTCCGCCACACTCAACCTGCGGGCGGTCATGGAGAAGACCCACGGCAAGATCAACGAGCAGCTCCTCGGCCGCCTCCAGAACTCGGCCAAGGATCGCAACTGGGATTCCATCCAGGCCCTCTGGAAGATGAAGGAGGAGGCCAAGGCGGATCCCGATCTGGCGGCCATCTTCACGGCCGACACGGCGGGCGAGATCATCGTCGCCCTCAGGGCCAGCGCCCGCGGCCGGCGGTTCATCGCCGAGCGCGTGGAGCCCTACCAGAAGGAGTACGGCTGGCACGCCGTCTGGAGCCACGAGTTCATCTTCCCGACGGTCCGCGAGCAGATGGAGCCGGTCATCGAGCTGGTCCGCGGCTACATCGAGACCAACTACGACTATCCCAAGACGATCGCCGCGCTGGCCGCCGACATCGACGCCGCCGCGAAGGAGATCCTCGAGGGCCTCGAAGGCGAGGCGCTCGAGGAGATGCGCGCCGCCAACGAGATCAACCTGCGGATGGCGCCGCTGACCCCTGACCATCACTTCTACATCGACCAGGGCGCCAACGCCCACGTCCGGCTGGTGCTCGTGGCGATCGGCCGAAAGCTCGTCGCCTCCGGCCACCTCGACGCCCCGGACGACGTCGTCTTCTTCAAGTACAACGAGCTGCGCGTGTTCATGGGCAACCCGGACGGCATGGACGGCCGGGCGCTCGTGGCCGAGCGCAAGGCCGCCCGCCAGCGGGCCTACGGCTTCCGGCCGCGGGAATGGGTCGGGACGGTCACGGCCACCCAGCTCGCCTTCCCGTACCTGAACCTGTGGGGCTTCCCCGACAAGTTCTACCGGAAGGCGTCGACGGTCGCCGGCCAGATCAACGGGATCGGGGCGTCGCCGGGCGTCGTCGAGGGCATCGCCCGGGTCGTCCTCCGCGAGGAGCAGTTCGACGACGTGCGGGCGGGGGACGTCCTGGTCTGCCAGATGACGAACCCGGCCTGGGTCGTGCTGTTCACCAAGATCGTCGGCCTGGTCACCGACGCCGGCGGGACCGTCTCGCATCCCGCGGTCCTGTCGCGCGAGTTCGGGATCCCGGCCGTGGTCGGCACCACGGTGGGCACCGAGCAGATCAAGAACGGCGACCGCATCCGGATCGACGGGACCAGCGGCGTGGTCGAGATCCTCGCCGCCGCTCCCGCGCTGGCCGGAGTCGGGTTCAAGGACTGACCCGCCGGCCATGCACCCCCACGCCACGATCTCGCGCAGCGTCCTCAGCGACCAGGTCAAGGATCGCCTCCTCCAGGCGATCCTCGACGGCCGCTACCCGCCGGGCGCCAGGATCGTCGAGACCCGGGTGGCCCGGGAGCTCGGAACGAGCCAGGCGCCCGTCCGGGAGGCGCTGCGCGACCTCGAGGCCCTCGGGGTCGTGGAGACCACCGCGTTCCGGGGAGCTCGCGTCCGCCGTCCCTCGACGGCCGAGCTCCTCGAGGCCTTCGTCATCCGCGCCGAGCTGGAGTCGCTGGCGGCCACGCTGGCGATGCCCAAGCTGACCGACGCGGACATCGACGAGCTCGACGGCTACGTCACCGAGATGCAGCGAGCGGCCGCCGTGGGCGACACCCATGCCGAGGCGACCGCCGACGCGGCGTTTCACGGGCGCGTCGTCGAGATGGCCGGTAACTCGACCCTGCTCCGCGTGTGGAGGACGCTGGAGCCGTTCTCGCGGACCTACATCACGATCGTCGCGCCCGGGGCGGACCGGCGGCAGATCGCCGACCAGCATCTCCCCGTCCTCGACGCCCTCCGCCAACGGTCCACCGACCTGGCCGTGGAGGTGCTCCACCAGCACTTTGCCAACGCGGCCGCCATGCTTGGGCGGCTGTGGGGCGACGGCGCTGCCGCCACCGAGCCGCACGAGGCGGACGACAGTCCCGCGCTGATCGAGCGATCGGCCTGAACCCACCGACCTGACGAGCGAAAGGACGACATGAGCGACCAGCTGCAACTCTCGGAGGAGATGTCGGCCGGGGCCGCCCGCCTGCGGGTGGACGTCTTCGGCGATGCGCCGCGCGAGCACGTCCTCGACGATCTGAACTTTCTCAACTACCGGCTCGCCGACGTCCGCATCTCGCCCGAGGTGACGCTGGCCGCGCCGGACATCACGTGGCGCCAGGACGGCGACAAGGCGATCGCCTATGACGGCCGCACGATGGCGTTCACCGGGCCGTGGCCGGCCGGCCCGGTCCAGAAGGTGATCGTGGCCATGCTCGCCCTGCGGATGGAGGCGGTCGGGCTCCATCCCTTCCATGCCTCGGCCGTCCGCTACCGGGGCCGCACGGTGATGTTCCTGGGCGGCGAGTCCAACCACGGCAAGTCGATGGGCCAGATCGAGGCCTGCCGGCGCGGCGCCCAGCTCGTCTCGACCGAGACGACCGTGGTCGACGAGGACGGCCGGGCCGTCATGGGCTCGAAGTCGGTCTTCCTCAAGAAGCGAACCGAAGGCACCGAACGCGCCGACAAGGCGGCCCCGGAGCGCGGCGTCCAGAAGTTCTTCGGCGACATGCCGAGCTGGGAGCAGTACGACGGGCCGTCAACGGTGGACGTGGTCGTCGTGCCCGCCATCGACGGCAACTTCGATCCGAGCCTGGCCGAGATGATCCCGTTCGAGCGGCAGTTCCAGACGCTCCATTCCCTCCAGAACTACTTCCTGCTCAACGAGCTGCTGGCGCCCGGCCTCCCGATGCCGATCGTCGACAACGAGACGCTCCGCCAGGCCCGGGCCGGGTTCGTCCCCCGGTTCTCCGACCGCCCGTACTACTTCGTCCGCGCAGCCACCCCGCAGGTGCTGCTGGACGAGGTCGACCGGATCCTCTGAGGCGCGACGACAGGCATGCAGCCGTTCATCTACGCCCGACCGGCCACTCTGGCCGAAGCGGTCGCCATCCTCCAGGAGCACGGGCCCGACGCCCGGGTCCTGGCCGGCGGCACCGACCTGATCATCCGCCTGCGCGACCGGTCGGTCCGTCCGACCGTCGTGGTGGACGTCAAGCGGATCGCCGAGCTCGATCCCGCGATCGTGGAGGTGGACGGCCACCTCCGGATCGGCGCGACGACGGTGATGACCGACATCGTCGCCGACGAGCGCGCCCGGCGCCACTTCCCGGCACTGGTCGAGGCGGCCGCGGTGGTCGGCTCGGTCCAGATCCGCAATCGCGCGACGCTGGCCGGCAACCTGTGCAACGCGTCCCCGGCCGCCGACACCGCGCCGGCCCTGCTGGTGTACGGCGCCGACGTCCTCGCGGCGGGGCCGTCAGGCACCCGGCGGATCCCGCTCACCGAGTTCTTCGTTCGATCAGGCCAGACGACCCTCGCCCGGGGCGAGCTCGTGACCGCCATCGAACTGCCGTTGCCGGACCGCCCGACGGGGTCGGCACACGTCCGCCGGACGCGACGTCGCGGCCACGACCTGGCGTCCGTGACGCTGGCCGTTGCGATCGACGATACCGGTCGCACGCGGCTGGCTTACGGCAGCGTGGGCCCCCGGCCGGTCCTCGTCGTGGACGACAGCGGCGTGCTCGCGAACCGCCAGGCGGCCGATGCCGACCGGACCGCCGTCCTCGAGCGACTGCTCGTGGACGCGAGCCCGTCGCCGCGCTCGATGCGGGCGGGTCCGGAGTATCGGCTGGCCATGCTCCGCGTGCTGGCCGTTCGCGCGGTTCGCACCGCGCTCGACCGGCTGGCTGGGGAACCGGAGTCATGACGACCGTGCCGATCGAGCTGACCGTGAACGGGCGGTCGCGCCGGCTCGACGTCGCGCCGAACGTCACCCTGCTCGACGTCCTGCGCGACGATCTCGGGCTGACCGGCACGAAGGAGTGCTGTCTCGTGGGTGAATGCGGCGCCTGCACCGTCAGCCTGGACGGGCGGATCGTCGATTCGTGCCTCGTGCTCGCGGTCGAAGCCGACGGCGCGGCGGTCACGACCATCGAAGGTCTCGCGGTCGACGGCCGGATGAGCCCGCTCCAGGCGGCGTTCCTCGACGAGGGCGCCGTGCAGTGCGGCTACTGCATCCCGGGCCAGCTCATGGCCGCACACGACCTCCTCGAGCGCGTGCCCCACCCGACCGTCGAGCAGGTCCAGGAAGGCCTCGCGGGCAACCTCTGCCGGTGCGGCTGCTACGGGCAGATCACGGAAGCGGTGCTGGCCACCGCCGAGGGCCACGACCGATGAGCGCGGCACGGGTCGGGGGGTCGCCCCGCCGGGTCGGCGGCCAGGATCGGGTCACCGGGCAACAGCGCTACGTCGCGGACATGCACCTCCCGGACGAGCTCCACGCGAGCCTGGTCACGCTGCCCTGCGCGCGGGCACGGATCATGTCCATCGACACGAGCGCCGCCGAGCGGGTCCCGGGCGTCCGCCTGATCGTCTCCGCCGCCGACCTGCCGCAGCCGATGCCGCGGTTCGGCCCGCATTTCCAGGACCGGCCGGTCATCGCGGTCGGCGAGACCAAGTACCACGGTGAGCCGGTGGCAGCCGTGGCCGCCGACACCCGTGACGCGGCGGCCGAGGCGGCCAGGCTGGTCAAGGTGGACTTCGAGGAGCTGCCGGCCGTCTTCACCGTCGCCGCGGCGCTCGATCGACGGGATCGCCGTGTGGAGCTCGATCCAGCATCCGAACTGGCTCCAGCGGGTCATCGCCAGGCTGCTCGGTCTGCCGCTCTCGAAGGTCCGGGTGTTCTCCCCGGATCCGGGCGGCGGCTTCGGCGGGAAGCAGCACACCAAGTACGAGCCGCTCGTCGCGCTGATGGCGCTCCAGGCCGGTCGACCCGTCCGCCTGGTGCTGTCGCTCGAGGAGACGTTCCAGGCCGTCCGGCGCACGGCGGCCGAAGTTCGCGTCCGGACCGGGCTGCGGACGGACGGAACGCTCGTCTTCGAGGACGTCACCGCCGACTACCTGATCGGCGCCTACGCGGACATCGCCGACCGGGTCGTGGGCAAGGGCAGCTATCCGGCCTGCGGGCCGTATCGCGTCCCGGCCGGGCGGGTCACCGCACGGAGCATCCTGTCGCACACCGTGCCGTCGACGGCGTTTCGCGGCTTCGGGAACCCGCAGGTGAACTGGGCCGTGGAGTCGAACCTCAACGAGGCAGCCCGCCGGCTCGGGATCGATCCCCTCGAGCTCCGCCTCCACAACCTCGCCCGCAAGGGTGAGGCATTCATCCCGTTCGACACCCCCGCCGACGGCGACTGGGACCAGACCGTCCGCCGCGCGGCCGACCTGATCGGGTGGGGCACGCCGCTCCCGGCCGGTCGCGGCCGCGGGATCGCGATCGGGATCAAGTCCGGGCCGACGACCGGGCTGTCGTATTCGACGGTCCGGCTGCTCGCCGACGGCAGCGTGATCGTCTACGCCGGGACCTCGGACATGGGCCAGGGCGCACGCACGGTCTTCGCCCAGATCGCCGCCGACGAGCTCGGCGCGCCGCTCGACTGGGTCACCGTCGTCATGGGCGACACCGCCGTCGTTCCGTATGACCAGCAGACCTCGGCCAGCCGCTCGACCGTCCTGATGGGCAACGCGGTGCTCGCCGCGTGTCGCCTGATCCAGGACCAGGTCCGGGCCATGGCCGCGCGGCTGAACGGCGTCGACGCGGCGGCGATCGACGTCGATCACGGGACCGTCCGGCTGCCCGACCGCGAGCTGCCGATCGTCGACGTGGTCAAGGCGGGACTCGGCCGCCTCGGCGGGGAGCTGATCGGCAACGGCGAGATGCGCAAGGACGCCGAGCCGGACCATCCGCTCGGTGGGAGCGCGGCGTTCTTCGAGTTCAACTGCACGGCCGTGGAGGCCGGCGTGGACGAGGAGACCGGCGACGTCACGATCCACCGCCACGTGACCGTGTCGGACGTGGGCCGCTCGATCAATCCGCTCCAGGTCCGGATGCAGGACGAAGGGGCGGCCATCCAGGGCCTCGGCCACACGCTGATGGAGCACTACATCTTCGACGACACCGGCCGGATCCGAAACCTCGGCGCGATCGACTACCGGATCCCGACGAGCATGGACCTGCCCCTCGAGATGGTCAGCGCGACGATCGAGAATGCCGACGGCCCAGGCCCGTACGGCTCGAAGGGCATGAGCGAGGGGGCGCTGCTGTGCGTCGCCCCGGCCGTGGCCGCGGCGGTCTACGACGCCACCGGCGCCGTCATCCGTGACCTGCCGCTCACGCCGGAACGCGTGTGGCGGGCGCTCGGCGAGCGACCGTCCGGGGCCAGCAGGGGGGAGGGCGCGGAATGACCACGATGTCCGAGATCGGCCCCGTCGGGGGGATGCCGGCGGAGCAGCTGGTCCGTGCCGCCGGCTTGGTTCGCGAGGGCCGGATGGTCTCGCTGGCGGCCACGCGGTATCCGGGCATGCCGCTCTTCCCCGGTCATCCGCCGTTCCAGGTGCTGAACTACCGGACGCCCCGCGGGATCCGCGTCACCGGCGCCGAGCCCTGGGGACCGATCAACGATGCCGGGCTCGGCTACATGGCTGAGTACGTGATGGCCACGTCGCATTCGGGCGCGCACATGGACGCCCTCGCCCACATGACGGTCGACGACGACATGCACTGGTACGGCGGCGGAACGGCCGACGAACACCTCACCGACTTCGGCCCGACGTACGGCGACGCGTCTCATCTCCCGCCGTTCTTCACCCGCGGCGTGCTGCTCGACGCGCCTGGCTACCGAGGCATCGACTGCCTGCCCCGGGGCGCGGCCATCGACGCCGCCGAATGCGACGCGATCTGCGCCGCGCAGGGGGTCGAGGTCCGGCCGTGGGACGTGGTGGTCATCCGGACGGGCTACATGGGCCTGTGGCCCGACGTGGAGGCGATGGCCGCCCACAAGACGCCCGGGCCGGACATCTCGGCCGCGCGCTGGCTGCTCGAGCGGGGCGCGGTCGCCACTGGTACCGACACCGAGACCTACGAGGTCCAGCCGGCGCCCGATCCCGGACCCACCGGCAATCCGCAGCCGGTCCACACGCTGCTGTTGATCGAGAACGGGATCTACCTGATGGAGAGCCTCGATCTCGAGGAGCTCGCCCGACAGCGGATCTACGAGTTCCTGTTCGTGGCCCTGCCCGTCAAGATCCGCGGCGCCACGGGCTCCATGGTCGACCCCGTCGCCGTCATCTGAGGA
>JACQEF010000257.1 GCA_016200745.1 Chloroflexota bacterium
CCGACGGCCGTCGAGGCGGGTGCGGGTGCGGACCGCGCCGCCATGGCCGGGAGCGACCGATGAGCGTCACCGGGACCCGGCTGCAGCCGACGATCTTCGAGCGCGGCCGCGACGGTCGTGGCGGCGGCAAGATCCCGCATCCGCCCAAGGACGCGCTCGACCGGATCCCGGCCTCGGCGCGGCGGACCACGTCACCGGCGCTGCCCGAGATGAACGAGCCGGACGTCGTGCGCCACTACGTCAACCTGTCGCAGCTCAACTACGCCGTGGACACGGGGTTCTACCCGCTCGGCTCGTGCACCATGAAGTTCAACCCCAAGCTCAACGAATGGGCGGCCCGGCTGCCCGGCTTTGCCAATCTCCATCCGCTCGCCCCGGACGCCACGGCACAGGGCACGCTCCAGATGCTGTTCGAGCTCGAGACGGCGCTCGCCGAGATCTCCGGGATGCGGGCGGTCACCCTCCAGCCGGCCGCCGGCGCACAGGGCGAGCTGACCGGGATCCTGATGGTCCGGGCCTACCACCGATCGCGTGGCGACACCGCCCGCGACCAGGTCCTCGTCCCCGATTCCAGCCACGGCACCAATCCCGCGACCGCGTCGATGGCCGGTTACACGACCGTCACGATCCCGTCGGCCGCGGACGGCGGCGTCGACCTCGACGCGTTCCGCGCGGCGCTCGGCCCGCGGACCGCGGCCGTCATGATCACGAACCCGTCGACGCTGGGCTTGTTCGAGGCGCGCATCGGCGAGCTGCTCGACGCGGTCCATGCCGCCGGGGCGCTGGCCTACATGGACGGCGCCAACCTCAACGCGATCCTCGGCCGGTTCAAGCCGGGCGAAGCCGGCTTTGACGTCATGCACTTCAACGTCCACAAGACGTTCTCGACGCCGCACGGCGGCGGCGGGCCCGGCGCCGGCCCGGTCGGCGTACGGGAGACGCTCCTGCCGTTCCTGCCCGAGCCCCGCGTGCTTCGCGAGCCCGACGGGACCTACCGGCTCGAGCGCACCGGCGAGCGACCGACCTCGATCGGACGGATGCGCAGCTTCGCCGGGAACACCGGCGTCCTGGTCCGGGCCTACGCCTACATCCGGGCACACGGCGGGTCGGGCCTGCGCGAGGTCAGCGACGACGCCGTGCTGGCCGCGAACTACCTCAAGTCGCGCCTGGCCGGCACCTACGACATTCCGCACGATCGCGCCTGCAAGCACGAGTTCGTCGCCTCCGCGGCCACCCTCAAGAAGCAGACGGGCGTGCGGACACTCGATATCGCCAAGCGGCTGATCGACTACGGCTACCACCCGCCGACGATCTACTTCCCGCTGATCGTCGAGGAGGGGATGCTGATCGAGCCGACTGAGACCGAATCGGTCGAGACGCTCGATGCCTTCGCCGACGCGCTGATCGCCATCGCCGCCGAGGCCGAGACGACCCCCGATCTGGTGACGGGCGCGCCGCACACGGCACCGGTGCGGCGGCTCGACGAGGCGACGGCCGCGCGACATCCGAACCTGCGCTGGCGAGCGATGCGCGGGGCGGAGACACCCTGTCCGGACTGAGCTCGAACGAGGCGAATCGGCCGTACGAACGATCGTTAGGGAGGAAGTTGACAGTGGATGAAGGGCTGTGGATAGTACCCGCAGCGCACCGACTCGAACCGTGCTGCCGCTGCTGCTCGCCCCATGACCGCATCGAGCGGGAGGCTTGATCCGGATGTTGAGCGAAGCGGCGCGGCCCTGACAAGTGCGGTTCAGGCCGCGGTAGCGGGAGATATCGGGTTTAGACCCGTTCGGAGGACAGTTCATGCAGAAGCGGCTATTCGGCATCCTGGCCAGTGTCGCCATCATCGTGGCGGCCTGCGGTGGTGCCTCAGCTACGTCGGCTCCGCCCGCGTCGACCGAACCCGGTGCGTCCACGCCGGTCGAATCGGCGTCGGCGCCCGCGGCCAGCGAGTCGAACCTCGCGGCAGATCAGACCCTCAATGTCACCGCGCAGGGCGAGCCACCGACCCTGGATCCGAACAAGGCCCAGGACTCGAACTCGATCACGATCCTCCGCGGCCTGGTCCGGGGACTGGTCTACTTCGACAAGGACCTCAAGATCGTCCCGGGCCTGGCGTCATCGTGGGACATCTCGGCCGACGCCAAGACGCTCACGTTCCATCTCCGCGACGCGAAGTACAGCAATGGTGACCCGATCGTCGCCGGCGATTTCGTGTACAGCATCAAGCGGCTGGTCGACCCGCGGACCGCTGCGCCATATTCGTACGTCACCTCCGAGATCGACGGCGCTCCCGACCTGCTCGCGATGGCTGGCCAGGACCCCGCCCCGAGCGACGCGACGGTCCAGGCCGCGCTCGACAAGCTCGGTGTCTCCGCGCCGGACGACAAGACGGTCGTCATCAAGCTCAACACGCCCGCTTCGTATTTCCTGACGGCGCTGACCCTGTGGGTCTTCGTGCCGATCCAGGAGAAGTGGATCACGAGCCCCAACGCGACGGAAGCGGGCAACTACGTCAGCTCCGGTCCGTTCGTTCTCGACTCGTGGCAGCACAACACCGAGCTCACGCTCAAGCCGAACCCGAACTGGTGGGGTGACGTCAAGCCGACCCTGACCACGCTCAACTTCTTCCTCCGCAACGATCCAACGGCCGACCAGGCCGCCTTCGAAGCCGGTGAGCTGGACATGGTCCAGACGCCGAGCCCGGACATCCAGCGCGTCATGGCCGATCCGGTCCTGGGTCCGCAGGTTCAGCAGATCCCGCAGTTCGCGATCACCTACTACGGCTTCAACAACTTCGGGGACCCGAAGCTGAAGTCCTACAAGACCCCGGGCCCGACGGCCAACAAGGACTTCCGGATCGCCCTCACCCAGGCGATCGACAAGCAGGCCTTCATCGATGCCACGTTCGCGGGCGTCGGCCAGGTCGCCAACAGCTTCGTCATGCCGGGCATCCCGGGCTACCAGCCCGACCTCAACCCGTATCCGTACAACCTCGATGCAGCCAAGGCATCCATGGCCAAGGCCCTGGCGGCGCTCGGCAAGACCAGTGCGGCCGATCTCGGCAAGCTCAAGTTCGGGTTCAACACCGGCGCCGGCCACGAGCCACGCGTCGCCTTCCTGGCCGAGGCCTGGCGACAGGCGTTTGGCCTGGAGACCGAGCAGATCGGCTCCGACTTCAGCGTCTTCCTGACTCAGCGGACCGCCGGTCAGTACGACATCGCCCGCGACGGTTGGGGTGCGGACTACCCGCACGCCAATAACCAGCTCAACGGCCTGTTCACCTGCGGTGGCGGCAACAACGACGTCCAGTACTGCAACAAGGACTTCGATGCCCTGATCAAGCAGGCCGCTGCCGAGCCCGATCAGGACAAGCAGGTTGCGCTCTACAACCAGGCGCAGACGATCCTGATGAACGACGCTGCGCTGCTCCCGCTGCGCTTCGGCACGACGACGTACGAGATTGCTCCGTACGTCAGCGGCATCACCGCGACCGGCTCTGACTCGGTCTCACCGGGTGAGCTGTTCTGGGAGACCATGCAGATCCTCCAGCACTAGTCGCGCGCGGCGATCAGTGTCGGTGGGGCCGGCCCGCGGCCGGCCCCACCGGAATCGTCCATCCCTCCAACGTGTAGTCGAGAGCGACCGTGATCACCTACCTTGCCCGGCGGATTCTCTGGATCATCCCGGTCTTGTTCACGGTCTCGATCATCACGTTCACGCTCATGCACGCCGTCCCGGGCGGCCCCTGGGACAGCGAGAAGCGCCTGCCGCAAGGCGTCCAGAACAGGCTCAACGCCCAGTACGGCCTGGACCAGCCGATCTACGTGCAGTACATCACCTGGGCGGGAGGGTTCGTCCAGGGCAACCTTGGACCGTCGTACCGGTTCAAGGACAGAACGGTCAACGACATCGTGTCCGATGGCATCTGGACCACCGTCCAGCTCGGTGTGATGGCGTTTCTGCTGGCCGTGTTCGTCGGCATCCCGCTGGGGATCATTGCCTCCCTCGGCCACAACCGCTGGCCCGACTACTTATCCACCAGCGTCTCGATCGTGGGCATCTCCACGCCCAGTTTCGTGCTGGCCATCCTGCTGATCGTGTTCTTCGGCGTGCAACTCAGGTGGTTCCCGACCAGTGGCTGGAAAGGCCCGCCCAACTGGGTGCTGCCGACGATCGCCCTGGCCGGCTTCCCGATCGCCCAGATCGCCCGGTACACCCGCGCCTCGATGCTCGAAGTGACGCGCAAGGACTACATCCGGACGGCCCAGAGCAAGGGCCTGCGTGACCGTGCGGTCGTGATCCGCCACATGGTCCGCAACGCGCTGATCCCCGTGGTCACCATTCTCGGCCCGATCCTCGCGTTCCTGGTGACCGGCTCCTTCATCATCGAGACGATCTTTGCGATTCCCGGCGTCGGCCGGTACTACATCACCGCGATCGGGACACGCGACTACAGCCTGCTGATGGCGATGACCATGCTGTATGCCTTCGCGGTCGCGTTCATGAACGTGGTCGTCGATGTGCTGTATGCGTACATCGACCCCCGGATCCGGTACAGCTAGGAGCCTGCCCGATGGCCACCACCACCGCTCTCGACAGGCGATTGACCAAGCCGAAGCAGAGCGCCGGGCTGTGGAGCGATGCCTTCGGTCGCCTGCGCAAGAACCGGCTGGCGCTCTTCGGACTGGTCCTGGTCATTCTGTTCCTGATCGCCGGGGCCTTCGGGCCGATCCTGGCTCCCTGGGACTACAAGGTCCAGGATCTCCAGGCGATCTTCGCCAACGGCAACCGTCCGATCAAGCCGCTGTCACCCGGCCATCTGCTGGGCACGGACAGCCTCGGGCGTGACCTCCTGAGCCGCCTGCTCGACGGTGCCCGGATCAGCGTCACCGTCGCGTTCGTGGTCCAGATCGTCATCCTCTCGATCGGCGTGCCAATCGGTGCGCTGGCCGGCTGGTTCGGTGGTCGCCTCGATAACATCCTGATGCGCTTCACCGACGTCATCTATGCGTTCCCCGACCTGCTGTTCATCATCCTGCTGTCGGTCGCCTTCCGGGAGACGGCCTTCGGGCAGGCGCTCGACGGGCTGTTCCTCGTCTTCGTGGCGATCGGCCTGACCTCGTGGGTCACCGTCGCGCGCCTGGTGCGCGGCCAGCTCCTGGCGTTGAAGGAGACCGAGTTCGTCGAGGCCGCGCGAGCCATCGGGGTGTCCGACGCACGGATCGTCGTGCGCCACCTGCTGCCCAACGGGCTGAGCCCGATCATCGTCGCCATCACCCTCGGGATCCCGAGTGCGATCCTGGCCGAGTCGACGCTGGCATTCATCGGTGTCGGGGTTCAGCCCCCGCGGGCGTCATGGGGCAGCCTGATCGCCGACGGCCAGAAGTACGTCCGCGGCGATCCGCACCTCGTGCTGTTCCCGGCGATCTTCATCGCCCTGGCGCTGATCGGGTTCACATTCCTCGGTGACGGTCTCCGCGACGCGCTCGATCCCAAGCTGAAGGGCAAGCAGTAGGTGGAGCAATCAGACGCAGACGTCTCCACCGCAGACCTGCCATCCATCATCGAGTTGTCTCCCGATGAAGCCCGCCGGGCGAGCAGTGAGGCCGTGATCGAAACCGGCGCGAAGCGCAATGCCGACAAGCTCCTCGAGGTCCGCGGCCTCAAGACGCAGTTCTTCACCGCCGACGGCGTGATCCAGGCGGTCGACGACGTCAGCTTCGACGTCGGTTACGGCGAGACCCTGGGTCTCGTCGGCGAGTCGGGCTGCGGCAAGAGCGTATCGGCCCTGTCGATCGCCCGGCTCGTCCCGGACCCGCCGGGCAAGATCGTGGCCGGGCAGATCCTGTTCGACGGGATCGACATCCTGAAGCTGAGCAACGAGGCGATGCGCAAGCTTCGCGGCAAGGAGATCGGGTTCATCTTCCAGGACCCGCTGACCAGCCTCAACCCGACGCTCACGATCGGCTACCAGATCAGCGAGGCGATCCGCGAGCACATGGGCCTGTCGCCCAGGGCCGCCCGGGACCGTGTCGTCGAGCTGCTCGCCAAGGTGGGCATCCCGCGGCCGGCCGATCGGCTCAAGGACTACCCGCACCAGTTCTCGGGCGGCATGCGCCAGCGCGTGATGATCGCGATCGCCCTGTCGTGCGATCCCAAGCTGATCCTCGCCGACGAACCAACGACCGCCCTCGACGTCACGATCCAGGCCCAGATCCTGGAGCTGATCCAGAGGTTGTCGCACGAGTTCGGCACCGCGGTCCTGCTGATCACCCACGACCTGGGGATCGCCGCCGGGATGTGCGACCGGGTGAACGTGATGTACGCCGGACGGATCGTGGAGACCGGGACGGTGGACACGATGTTCGAGAACCCCCAGATGCCGTACGCGTGGGGCCTGCTCGACTCGCTGCCCCGCATCGACGACATCCGCGGCGCCAAGCTGCGCACGATCGAAGGGTTGCCGCCGTTGTTGATCTCGCCACCCGACGCCTGCCGCTTCGGGCCTCGCTGCCGCTACGTCCGGGACATCTGCCGCGAGGACGAGCCCGAGCTCACCGAACGCGCGGGCGAGGGCCACTTCGCCCGGTGCTGGGCCACCGAGCCCGGCGGGTGGATCAGTTGACCGCCGCGGTGGGCGCCGCCCCCTCGATCCGGCCGCACGACACCGAGAACATCGTCGAGGTCGACGACCTCAAGGTCTACCTCCCGATCCGGGCGGGCATTTTCAAGACGATCAAGGGGAGCGTCAAGGCCGTCGACGACGTGACCTTCGAGGTCCGCCGCGGCGAGACGCTCGGGCTGGTCGGCGAGTCGGGTTGCGGCAAGACGACGGTCGGTCGGCTCCTGCTCCGGCTGATCGACGTGACATCCGGCTCGATCGTCTTCGACGG